>NZ_JBGSQY010000068.1:0-42333 GCF_041737835.1 Bythopirellula sp.
ACCAGACGCACCGCATCTCGCTTAAACTCATCGCTGTACGTCGGCCGCTGTTGCTTCGCTTGTATGTCCATCTATCGGACCTCCTTCGAGAACCATTATTCCGGCTCCCGCCACTGTCCGAAAGTCCTGGGCTATCGCAACGTGAAAATGTATTTGTTGCCAGCCGCCGCGGATAACTTGAGCGAAATATATAGGACGCATCTATTCGCGGTCTTGTCACTCGCAACTATAATTATGTTGTTTTAAATGGCGGTTACCTTCTTGCATTTAGCCTTTTTTAGGTGAGTCTTAAACATGGCTGACGAAACCTATCCTGGCATCAAAGGCAGAACCGCAATTGTCACCGGAGGTGCGAAAGGAATTGGCGCAGCGTGCGTGCAATTGCTCGCCAAATGCGGTGCCAACGTCGCGATTCTCGATATTGACGGACAGGCTGCGGAATCCTTGGCATTGACGCTAGGCACGGGTTACGCGGGTTTTTTTGTCGATGTGAGCGACTCAAAGGCCGTTCGCACAACTTGCCAAAAAGTGGCTACGGAACTCGGACCGCCTACCTTGTTGGTTAACAACGCGGGAATCGGGCACTACGCAACGGTGACCGCGACGACTGATGACGAATGGGACCGGGTATTGAACGTCAATTTGAAGTCGTACTTCCTTTGTGCCCGCGAAACGATTCCATTTATGGAGTGTGCCGGAAAAGGCTCAATTGTGAACGTCGCGAGCGTGCAAAGCTTTATTAGCCAACGTCGGGTTCCGGCGTACTGTGCGAGTAAGGCAGGGATCATCGGACTTTCTCGAGCGATGGCTGTTGACCATGCCCCTCTAATACGCAGCAACGCGGTCTGCCCAGGTTCCGTTGATACGCCGATGTTAGCCGCCGCGATTGAAGGCGCGATCGATCAAGAGGCCCTGCTGCAGGAATGCCGAAATATGCATTTGTTGAAGCGGATCGGACAGCCCCAGGAGATCGCACAATTGGTGGTATTCTTGTTGAGTGATTCCGCCTCATTCATTACGGGGCAGGCCATCAGGATCGATGGTGGGCTCGGACTCGAAATCGGTGGCAGTGCTCGGTGATCGGCGAGGTGTTTGAATGGCGGTTCGAGAAGATGTTTTGACAGACGCTGAATCAGAATTCTGGTTGAAAGATTTTCATATTTCGGCGGCTGATAACCTGACACTCGAAGGCTCTGTCGATTGGTCGATTACGAAACGAACTCTTCACGGTGGACCGTCTGCGAATATCGACGTCATCACCATGGATAATGGCGTTCTTTCTGTGCAGGTTTTGCCCACCCGTGGCATGGGTTTATGGAAAGGGACGTTTGGAGGAAAGAATCTTGGTTGGCAATCGCCTGTGCGATTTCCAGTTCATCCAAGTCTCGTCAATCTGGCTGACCAACGAGATACCGGTTGGCTCACAGGATTCAACGAGTTGATGTGCCGATGCGGATTACATTCGTTTGGAGCGCCAAGTTCGACGTACTCTGAAGATGGAACTGTCATCGAACGGCCTTCGACCTTGCATGGGAGGATCGCCAATCTGCCTGCGCACTTTGTTTCCACCAAAGTCGACACGGCTGGAAAAGGCAAGCTAAGTGTGCGTGGAATTGTCGAGGAAGCAGCACTGTTTGGCGGCTGCTTACGACTCGACAGTTCTTTGCATATGACTGCGGGTTCCAATAGTCTCGAAATCAACGACACGATCACCAACTGCAGCAACATGTCGGCCGAGGGGCAAATTCTTTATCACATTAATTTTGGACCGCCTTTGTTGGGGGAAGGGGCTAAAATCTTCGCCGCGATCGAGCAGTTGGCCCCCTACGACGAGCACTCAGCGAATAGTAGTGAAAGCTGGGACATATGTGGCAAACCTACTGCCGGTTTTGTTCAGCAATGCTATTTCGTGAAACCGATCGCCGATTCAGAGGGACTTGCGACAATTCTGTTCTGCAATTCTACGGGTGACTTTGCGGTTCAAATCATGTTCAACACGCAATGGCTTCCTTGTTTGACTCTTTGGAAAAACTTTGCGGGGGAGCGAGACGGATATGTCCTCGGAATAGAGCCCGGAACAAGTTACCCCAACCCCAAGCCTTTGGAACGCCAACTCGGCCGCGTTCCTCAGCTAGGACCGGGCGAGAGTCTGCAAGCCTCAGTTCAGTTGTCATTTTTCAATGATGCTGATTCCATCGCAACGATCATTGCTTCCATCGCTCATCAGCAAACGCGATGCGAATCCCAAATTCACAAAACGCTTCAGCCAGGCTTTTCATTTTTATAATGCCGAACAACTCAAACACACTAGGAAGGGTAGATATGCAAATTGCTGGCGTGGCGAAAGTATTTACCAAAACTAATCTGAAGCTTCTCAAACAGATTGGTGTCGACGATTTCGTTTATTACAACATGAAAGGAATGCCCGGCAGCTTCGAGGAACTCGAAGCGATTAACCGGACTGTCACGAACGAGGGCTTACGTCTTTCGGTGATCGAAGGTGGTCCGCCAATCGACCAGGTGGTCATGGGTAAGGAGGGTCGCGATCAGCAAATTGCAGAGTATGTTCAATCAATCAAGAACATGGGGCGGTTGGGTATTCGTGTGCTCTGCTATAATTTTATGCCGCAAGTCACCAGTGCCGCGATGGTCGCGCGGACTTCGATGACGTTCCCAGAACGCGGCGGGGCACTCACGAGTCAGTTTCGCAGCATCGATTTTAGACCAGAATGCATCCCACATGGCGAACAGCCCACATCCGACGATCAGATGTGGGACAACCTTGAATACTTTCTCAAACGTGTTGTCCCTGTTGCAGAACAAGAAGAAGTTCTCCTGGCGATGCATCCAGATGATCCACCGATATCTCCGTTATGCGGCTTGTCCCGAATCATGCGTAGCGTTGCAGATTTTGACCAAATGCTTGAAATAGTGGACTCGCCTGTCAACGGCATTACCCTTTGCCAGGGCTGCTTTGCGGAAATGGGGTGCGATCTACCCCGCGTGGTGCGGCACTTTAAGGATCGAACGCATTTTGTTCATTTCCGAGATATCCAAGGTTCGCCGGAAGACTTTTACGAATCGTTCCCCGATAATGGCGCAAACGATATGTTGGAAGTTTTACGCGCTTACCGCGAGACCGACTATCACGGCTTCATTCGAGTCGACCACGTTCCGCTGCTAGCCACAGAAGAGGCCCCTTACGATGGCTATGGCATGTACGGACATACATTTGCAATTGGGTATCTCAAGGGCCTTATGGAGTCTGTCTTCGGACATCCGGTTCGGAATTCTCAGAGTGCCAACTTGCGAGAGGGTTGATCATGGCAAGACTCGAAGGCAAAAAATATTTGTAACGCCTGCGGGGCAGGGGATCGGCCGTGTCTAGGTCTTGACATTTTGCCGCTAAGGCGCGAACGTGTCCGCAACGGACATGAATCGCGATTTATTCGAGCCATTGAAAAGTGACCAACCGCTGTTGGATTGTCGGCCTCTGGATGTCACTGATAGTGACGCGATCAAAGCGATTGCGGGAAGCATTGTCACGGTAGATGTTTTGATGAATTGCGCTGGCTACGTCCATCATGAAACTATCGTTGCTTCCAGCCGCAAGGTTTTCCCAATCGATTTGCGAATGGTGCGAGCAAAGCGGCCGTAATCGGGCTTACCAATCGATTGCGGCAGACTTCACCAAACAAGGCATCCGCTGCAACGCGATTTGTCTCGGCGCGGTTCACATTCCCTCGCTTATAGAGCGTTTTGCGGCTCAAGGCGATTTCGAACCACCTTTGCGTCGATCATCTCCCAACAGCCGATGGGACGGTTGAAAACGCCAGGGAAATCGCCGAATTGGCCATTTACTTTGCTGCCGGCGAGTTGACAATCACCACGAGGGCGGTCTACGTGATTGACGGAGTATACGGTATCTAATGCGAGTTGTTGGCATTGATCGCCGGATAATTCAGAGGAGACCCAGGCACATCAACGTCGACACTGGCCAAATGCCAGCGCGCGAGACTGGCAACGACCATCGTCTTGAGATTTTCGCCGGCAAATACCACATTCGTCGGTGACGAGATCATCGTACTCTCCCAGTCTTCGGCCCACACGCTCAATTCTCCCGAGAGTGTGTAACGGTAGATGATGTCGGGCGTGTAGCACGCGATGAATAAGTTTCCGTCTTGATCAAATGCCAATCCATCGGGAATTGTTCGCGGAAGTTCCACAATCATCTGTGGCGAACCCAGTTGGCCGTTAGGCAAGATTTCTGCTTTGGCTACTGACGGCCGGGTCGACAACGCAACATAAAGCTCTTTGCCATCGGGGCTGATTGACAAGCCATTGGGGAACTCGGCGAACTCAGTGCTCACAACTTCGGTACTTCCTCCCGGTCGAATGCGATAAATGCAACCGTTATTTCCATGCCAATTTCCCGAGTCTGCGACATAGAGATTGCCCGCGGCGTCGAACACGGGAAAATTGGGATTAATCATAGGTTGGTCAGGCGTCCCACTGGAATAGATGGTCACCTCACCTTGAGGAGACATGCGGGCAACGATCTTTTTCTTTGGGTCGCAAGCGTAGATGTTTCCATGAGCATCAAGGCACAGCCCGAGCAAAAAGCCGCCCGTGCTGCCGACGAGGTTTACCTCACCTTGCGACGAGATTCGATAAACTTGGCCCGCTTCTCCCCCAGCATAAACGTGACCGTCTGGTCCGAGCGTGACTCCTTCAGGGTGATCGAGGCCGTCGGCAAACACACGAAACGATGAGAGAGGAATATCTGACACGTGTCGATCTCCCGAATGATGAAAAGCTTCGCCACAAAAGACTATGCGAGGATTGTCAGGACTATACCATACGACGATAATCGAAGCCATCGATAGTAGCGTAACTCACTTAATGTCTTGCGAAAGTTGCCTGTATAAAATTCTAGAAAGTCTATGAAATGAAATTGTTGCGATATGGCGAACCTGGAAAAGAGAGCCCCGGTGTACTGGATCAAGATGGAAAAATTCGTTCACTGTCTAACTTCGTTGCTGATATCGGGGGTGAAGTTCTCTCAAGCGAATCTTTAAGGAAACTGGCAGCCATTGACCCGGCGACGCTGCCGCTTGTCGAACCTCAGACCCGTATTGGGCCATGTGTTGCGGGAACGTCGAAGATACTATGCATCGGTCTCAACTATGCCGACCATGCACGTGAATCGGGCATGGAGGTTCCCAAGGAGCCAGTCGTTTTCATGAAGGCAACGAGCTCGATCTGTGGCCCGAATGACGACGTCGAGATCCCTCGTAATTCTCAGAAAACCGACTGGGAAGTTGAACTCGGAGTGATAATCGGCACAAAGGCCAAGTACGTCGACGAAGATGCTGCCATGGAGCACGTCGCTGGTTACTGCGTAGTTAACGACTTATCTGAACGCGAATTTCAACTCGAACGTTGTGGACAGTGGGTGAAAGGCAAGAGTTGCGATACTTTTGCGCCTCTGGGCCCCTGGCTGGTGACCAGAGACGAAATTGCTGATGTCCAGAATCTCTCGATGTGGCTCGATGTCGATGGGAAACGTTATCAGAATGGTTCAACGAGCACGATGGTGTTTGGAGTCGCCAAGCTGGTGAGCTATTTGAGCCAGTTCATGTCACTTCTACCGGGTGACGTGATCTCGACAGGTACGCCGCCAGGCGTTGGCTTGGGTCTGAAGCCGCCGGTCTATCTTGTGTCGGGTCAGACTATGCGACTTGGGATCGAAGGTTTGGGCGAACAACATCAACGAACCGTGAAGGCTGGTTAATAGGGGCTGCTATGACAATATCACGTCGGCGAATCATTCAATATTCGATAAGCGGATTGCTGCTCGGTACAGTGTTGGCCCAAGGTTTACATTCAATGGCAGAAGCGACGGACTCATCACGCGTTTCAGCCGTACGCTATCTCGGAAAGCAGTTCCAAAAAAATCCGGTAGGGGTGACTGGACAGGACTGCGCTTCGAGCATCGGGTTGCCGTCAGGTGAAGCTTTTTGGCTGTTTGGAGATACGATTGAGGGGCCGTTTGAGACGATTCGTGGTCTCGCCCTCGATGACAAGCTGTCGAACACAGCGGCCATCGTTCCCAAGCAGGATGTTTCCGAGGGTATCAAGACATTTCAATTCATTACACAACCAGATGGTAAGCGGCCCCGCCAAATCGTGCCATTTAACGGCGATGAATCACCCGCTGCCCAACGCATCTGGCCGATTCATGGTCTATGCAGTGAAGGGCAGATTTATGTGTTCTATCACCGGATTTCGTTGATCCCGGGTGTAGATGTTTTTGATAACTTTACTCTTGAGGGGATGGGCATTGCTCGCGCAAAAATCGGAGAGTGGAAGTTCGAGCGCCTTACTGCTCCCGATGGTGGCTACGAATTTTGGAAAGGCGACAAACCCACGTTTGGGGTTTTCGTGCAAGAACAAGACGGTGTGGCTTATGTGTGGGGAAGCCTAATGACGGGCATGTTCCTGGCTCGCACCAGCCCGGACAAGATTGCTGACGTCGCAAGCTATGAGTACCTAATTGCGGCACCCACGACGGCCGATCCGCAAGCAAAATCCGTTTGGTCGAGAACATTCGAGCCGACGGCAGTGTTATTTGATTCCGTTCCGAATGAAATGTCGGCATCCTACAACGAGCATCTTGGCTGTTACACGGCCATTCACACTCGCTTACGCGAAAATGAAATAGTTTTACGAACAGCACCCGAAATTGTAGGGCCTTGGAGTGAAGCAGAGGTCATCTTTCGTCCTGAGAAAAAGGACGCATCAGAACTGTTCTATGCCGCGAAGGAGCACCCTGAGTTGGCCCGCGAGAATGGTAAGATTATTTATGTAACCTACGTGGACTCAAAGAGTTACGCACCGCAACTCATTGAAGTGACGTTGAAATAGCACCGTCTTATCTGCGAACCTCTTCCGGTTGAGGTAGGTGATCGTACCATGTGAATTTGAGCGCAATCATGGCTGCCGCCGACACTACCGCCCAAGCCAGTGCATTCCAATGCCAATGTCCCACCAAGTACATGGGCGAGACATAGGCCCCAAAGATTGCCACGCATGCTAATGTAACATTAATGACGGCATATCCGACGCTCTCGCCTGGGTCGTTAAGTTCTTCAGCCGAGAGATTTGCACGACTCCGAATCGGTCCCCACGCGCCAAAAGGTCGGATGCTTTTGTAGAACTCTAGTAGCACGGCGTCATCGGTTGGTCGCCCCATGAAGGTGCCAATCAACGACGCCACCAGCGATACGCCACAAAGAGCGGGAAACGTATAAAAAATGGGGGGGTCGATATTCATCAACGACATGAACAACAATGGCATCGCGCCGGCAAGGCCTGCGAGAGTTCCAGCGGCGTAGCCCGTGCCATTGAACCGCCACCAATACCAGCGCAGCACATTGGGAATTACAAACGCCGCGCCGAGCGCCATCATGATCCAGTCCCAAACTTGTCGAATCGAGCTTGCATAGAGTCCGATGAGGATTCCAGCGCCGACGATCGCGATCGTGGCGATGTAACTAGCTCTCACGAGATGCTTTTCGCTTGCTTGGGGTCGGAAGAGAGGTTGCCATAGATCCCGCACCAAGTAGGATGCCCCTGAATTGACCGTGGCGGCAAAGGTCGACATGAACGCAGCCAACAGACCTGCCAATACCAATCCCAAAACGCCCGAACCGAGGTACTTGGCCAGCACTCGGGGCATCACGATCTCGGCGTCGAGTGTTCCTTGTCCATCGACGATTGCAATTCCGGCTGAAATCGCTAGGAGTGCTATTCCCATAACCATCGCCCAGCGCACGACCAGGAAGGCACTCCAAGCGGCGCCAACTTTTGCTGCATCACGCGGGTCACGCGCCGAGAGAAACATTTGAAAGTCGAACATCTGCCCAGGCCCGCCGAGGTTGAGCATCAGTCCTTTGGCGACCCACACCAGCACGAGCAGTCCGAACATACGGTAGCTCTGATATCCGGCCGGCAATGTCTCGACATTGGTCAATTCCCATTGTGGCCAGAGACTTGTGAAACTTCCGCCGTCGACCGGCGCGATCGCAGCCAAGCTTTCGGGGGTCAATTCGAAATAAGCTATCCCGGCAATGACAATGCTAGCGACGACGAGGATACAAGTCTGAAGGACGTTGGTAATGACTACCGCTTCCAATCCTCCCAGCAATGTGTAAATTGTCGCAATTCCAAAAATGGTTAAAGCGCAGACGCGCACGTTGGCTTCGGGTTCCAGGCCCGTTTGAACATACTCGGCCGAGAATTTCCCGATCCCTTCGAACCCATAACTCGTGAGACCTATAAGTGTTATGACAGCCATCAGCGCGTAAGCATACCGAGCGGCTCGGCCATCCGCACGGTCGCCAAAGCGAGTGATCATCCACTCAGCTCCCGTCATGACCCGTGAACGACGGACCCACTTGCCCATGTAGGACATGAAAAATGCCGCCATCAGGAAGCCCCACATCCAGTGGTTCCAAACCGATTTCATGCCGAACAGATAGATCAACGTGACCATCCACATCGTGCCACTGATATCGAAGGTCGACACAGAACCCGACATAGCCAGTGCAAGCCAGTGAATCCGGTTTCCTCCAAGAAAGTAGTTCTCCATACTCGCAGCGGCCTTGCGCTGTTGCCAAACGCCAATGCCGATTAAGGCGACGAAAAAGAGAAGAATGATAGCGGCATCGAGCGTAGACATTCTAAAGTGCCCTTTGAGGGTTGTGATTCAGGAAAATTCATTTCCAGCGACTAATCATTTTTGGAAGCTGGAGTAATTTTCACTTGCAAAAAGCGGGGAAAGTAAAGTTCCAGGTTTTCGAAAAGACTTTCGAGTTGAAAAGTATTGGAACAGTAGGTCATCGCCAACCCATCGGCTGTTTGCTCGGGGTGAGCTTTCGCTGCATAGAGCAACTGCTCGGGGTCGTCTGACTTAATTTTCTTTGGTTCGTAAAAATCATCGAGTTCTGACCAGGGCCCGGTCAAGACTTGCGTGGTGCGAAATCCGATTGGAGAAAGTGGAAAGCCCGCGAACTGAAACTGGACATAACGCTCAAAGTCGGCATCATAGTGAACCGTAAATTCGGTCTGCCCGCCTTTGAAGACAGGTGAGGGCAATTTGGTGAGCTTATCTTGAGCGACCCAACCGGCCTCGGCCCCGGCCCACCACTCGGGTTGCGAGAGATCGCCTTCAAACGCGTCCCGCAGCTGCCACCGCACAAGGTGCACATCGTGATCTTTGTCGGCCACACTGAACGCGATCAAATGATCACCATCTCGCAAGAGGCTTGCCGAGCCAACCAAAACGCCAAAGGAATTTTGTGGTGCTGTGAGCTTCCGCACCTTCCATTGCTCGGGGCTTGCATCGAGATTATCGATTAGAACTGCTCCCCAACCGGTTACGTCAAAAGCGAGTTTCCGATTGGCATCGCGGGCTCGCATCATGAACATCAGCAACTTGCCCTTATCGAGAAGCGAACCGCCCGGCCAAAAAAATTCCTTGCCCTCGTCGGCAATAAATGACTTCGGCTTTCCATCCTCCTCGCGCCAAAAAGCTTTAAACTTTGCAGTCGTCGGGTCGTAACCTGCTTGCAGGCCCACGCTGTTTCGGACCATGGTGGTCCCACGCCGCTCACCAAGTGTTTTTGGCGTAACAAAGCTATCGCCAAAAAACCATGCGACACGCCCTCCTCCCAAGTCTACCGAATAAGCATCATCACCACCGAGCCATTGGGGGTCGCGATGGAACATGGCATCAGCTTCCGGCCAGGCCGAGGCTGTCACACATAAGCCACTCTCATAGATTACAGATTCTTCACACCGCGCCGCATCAGTAGCCATGTTTAAAGCTAAACCCACGAATCCGGTCGTAGCAAGCAAGCACAACCAATCGCTTCGGACATTTGATCGCGTACTCATATGAGTTTTCACCTGAGATAAGAAGCGAAAAGTTGCAGTGTCATCGGTGGAGTCGAATTACGGATTGGTATTCAATAAGGGCTCGACGTCATTTCCGACAAGGTTCTGCCCACATGCGGCTAGGCTCATCAAGACTCTTGGGCTGAAATGGATTCCAGCACCACATAGGTCACGCTGAACGCTGGAGAGCGTGTCCGTATTTGGGCCTTGGTGAGCAGTTGCCGATTGCCAAACTCGACGTTGAACGTCCCGCATGGAGGTGAATCGTGGTGCGGCGTTTATTCTAATCAAAGCGACTTGCAGTACTAGCGTAGTGGAATATTCGCAACATTCCACTTAGCCAAATTGCACGGTGATTTCATTCCGAAACTACCCGCATTGGGTGATCGCAATCAATTGCTACAGCATTTAAGGCTGCGGCATTTGAACTGTACGGCGGTCAATATTCGCCGTTTTGGTTTGACCATAAGTCGCGCATCAGCAATAATCAAATTTATCTCATAGCTAAACAGCACAAGCAGTTTTGACTTCGCTTTTCCTTTTTCTCGTCCAACTGCTCATTGTCTTTGTCATTTCGTATCCAACTCATCAGCACGGAGTTCCACAGTGAAACGGTCACGTGGTTTACATGGTTTTACGCTCGTCGAGTTGCTGGTGGTGATCGCAATCATCGGCGTCCTCGTTGCGTTGCTATTGCCAGCGGTTCAAGCGGCTCGTGAATCCGCGCGGCGCATGCAGTGCGTTAACAACTTGAAGCAGATTGGCATCGGATTTTTAAATCACGAATCCACGCATAAGTTCCTGCCGTGCGCGGGTCGGAGTGCTTATTATGTCGGTGATCCATTATTGGGAGCGGGCCGTGATCAACCGGGGGGGTGGATCTACCAGATCTTGCCATACATTGAACAGCAGGCGGTCTACAATCTCACTGGCGACGGCGACAAGGCTGGGATAACCCCTGCTCAAAGAGCGCAATCGATCGTTTTGCAACAGACGCCAATCTCCTCGTTCAATTGCCCTTCACGTCGTCCGCCAGCTCTAACTCCGTGGACTTTGTCGAACTCTTGGAATCCACGCAACGGAGATCGTTCCTTGCAGGTGGTGCGCAGCGACTACGCCGCCAACGCAGGAGACGGCGAAAGTGGCATGGAATCGTTGGACGTTGCGACACAAGAATACATCCCTCAAAAGGTTGAATGGGCATTTTTTTCAAACTATGGAAGTCCATCGGGTAACGAGTACCCCCCTTTTGATGGACAGACGGGTATTAACTACAACGGTGCGGAAATTGGCTTTAAACACATTACGGATGGTACTTCAAATACCTACGCTGTCGGTGAAAAGTACGTCGATGCTGACCATTACGAAACCGGTGTCGACCCTGGCGACAATGCGAGTATGTATCAGGGATTCGATTTTGATGTCAATCGTTGGACATGCAAATCGTCTCCCCCGGTGCAAGATCGGCCCAATTATGAAAAGTATGCGAGCTTCGGTAGCGCTCATAGTGGGGGGTTCAATATGGTCAACTGCGACGGGTCGGTCTCACATATTTCTTTCGACATCGACTACGATGTTCATCGTCGCGGTGGGCATCGACATGATGAGGGGGGTATTCTTCCAGAGCAAGAAGATACTCTGCCTTTGCCTTGAACACTTCTCATATTGAATTCATCTGTGTTTTCATTACCGGTTGACTATGAAATATTTCTGCATCTCTGCGAAACTTCACTTTTCGCTTTACAATTTCGCTTCTCGAGCTGTGGCGATGGGAGTATGCCTGCTCGTGGTAGTTGGTTGTAGTGGTGGGCCGGCCGCGGTCAACGTGCCAGATGTCGATCCAGGCCAAGCTGCCAAATTGGCCATAGAGCTATACGATAAGGACCACGACGGCGAATTGACACAATCCGAACTAGCGACCTGTCCGGGCATCTTGGGCCACTTGTCGGTTTACGATTTGGACAAGAACGGTTCGGTGTCACAGGAAGAGATCGAAAAGCAAATCGCCGAACTTAGGTCTTCGCGTGTAGGCCTTACGATGCTGAATCTGCGATTGCTGCTAGATGGTCGCCCCCTAAAGGGTGCCAAAGTAAAACTCGTACCAGAAGCCTATTTGGGTGATGAGGTGAAGGCGGCTTGGGGAACCTCGAATGCCCGCGGAATCGCAACGATGGATATTAAAGATTCAGACCTGCCAGAGTCAGACCACGGTCTGTTGGGCGTTCACTACGGCACCTACAAGATAGAAGTCACTCATCCCGACAAACCAATACCCGCCAAATACAACACGCAAACGACTTTGGGCTACGAAACCGAAAAAGGCAATCCCGATTTCAATGTGGACATGAAAAGTCGTTGATACTGCTGCGATCAATGATATTAAATTGACTCCAGTTCTCGCGGCATTCTCAAGCCCAGTAGCGCACCGCCCGACATCAACGCGAGCAGCACGCACGTTGGTTCGGGGATTTCACTGACAATTCCCAGTGGCGACGGCCCAGTGTAGTTGCGCTGCCAGATCAAGAAGTCGCGACCGTCTGTGTCGCCATCGCGGTCAGCATCAGCAAACTCGCTTCCGACATCTCCATACCTTTGCTGCCAGATTGCAAGGTCCTCACCGTCGACATAGCCATCCTGGTTAAAGTCGCCAGGAATCGAAAATAATCTGGGGATGAAAGACAGGTCCAAGCGATACATCATCTGATTGTAATCGTACAGCGGCGTTGCGGTCGGGTTGCCTGAAAACGTATTCGCATAGGTACCTTCGAAATAGATAAATCGTCCCCCTTCTTCGTTAAAATAGGGATGTTGCTTCGGATTGTAGAAGGTGTAGTTCTCGCTGTCGTTGTGGTGTGTGACCACTTTGACGGCGTTCTCCCAAGGTCCCTCTGGAGTCGGTGCTTCGGCAAACCAGACTTCGCCCAAGAGGCTGTCGCCGAAGAACTGATTGCCGATCATCACCCAGCTATTTCGATAGTCATTCCAAAAGACCGACGAGCGATGCAGGCGGACATCGCTACCCGATTCGAAATCCTTGAGCCGAAACGGCGATTTCTCACGGTTGATGTGGCCGTTCTGAACAAGTTCTTCAAGCCGGTCAGTCGTAAGTGGATCGGTGTTTGTTTTCCACCCATAGACTGGGTTTCCTTGAGCATCAAGTTCAAGCGGCGGGTTTGCCGCGTTGTACCGCGTTCCTTGCTGCAGCGGCGTAAATGCTTCCCACTTTGAGGGATCGCTCACATCGTTCCAATTTTTCTTCACGCGGATGTTGGGGTAGGATTCGGCAAAGTAAATGTAATCATCCTCGCCCTTTGAGACTTCAAAGGCATGACCGACGGCAGAGATGGGAGCATCCAAGGGATAAACCTGGAAGCGTTGGAAAATTTCCTGGGAATCGTTAAAGCGTGCTAAGCCGTGCTCGACCTGTCCCCCGAGTGCGTTATTAGGATCTCTTCGCGAGTAATGCGTCAACATCCGCTCCTGCCCCGTATTGTCTACGATGGTGAACAAGCCATCGAACCACACCGGTCCTGGTTGGGATAGCGGCATCATTTGCTTGGCCGAGCCGTTGGCATCGACGTAGTATTCGAGGTCAACACCGACGGATGGGGAAAGACCGCCTTGACCCGGCAACAGGGAAGTTGCACCGGCCGCGCGAAAGTTCCCAAATCCAGCCTCATAAAGCGTATCTCCCCAGAACCATTGAAGTTCACCCTTGTACATTGCAGTCTGAACAGAATCCTGCCCCCGAACATTCGCGTTGAGCAGTGGTTGCTGAATGGGTACGGCCTGGTTGAGTAAAACAGAATCTTGGTAGATTCCGGTCCCGGTAACACGATACATCCTCTCGGCCAATTGTTGCCGATTGATAGTCACTTGATTCGTTGTGCCCGGCGTGGTTTGTAGCGGTGAGATCCTGCTGGTATACCCAAAACTGGTGAGGGTAAAGTCGAGGTTTTGGTTGAGTAAATCTGGTGAGTTTAAAGCGATGAAGCCGTTGCTGTCCGTGTAATATTCTTCGCTTTGCGCGCTGAGTTTTACGAGTGGCACACCTCTGAGGGTCTGAGCATCTAGCACCTGAATCCCAAAGTATTCTTGAGCTATGGCAGGAGAGCCAAGAGCCGCCATTAGGAACCAGTAGCTAACTGTTAGGATATACCACCGCATAGGATGCCAACTAAGAGATGGGACAAGAGAATTGGCGTGCTGCTCCCAGCATGTCAGTATATCAGCGGGTCACAACTTGATCGTCACTTGGGGAACAGATTGCTCCCCTTGATGTACTTATTGCACGATTTTTTCGAGAGGGAAGACGGCTTTAGTAGCTGTATTCATGTGGAGTCCGAGTCACAAAGGCATCAATCAGGCCTGATTTTATAGGCTCAAAATGATGTAGCATATCGAGCGGCCGAGGGGGAATTCTCGTGAACTTGCTTGACGCTCTTGGTGCATGTGCTGATACTAAGTAATGGCGTCAGGGCCAAATTCACGTCTTTTCTCACTTTTATAGTCTCGTCAACTGCCCTGAATTGTGCTGTTGCGATCTGCAAATTTTTTTAGCTTCTTGGGAGGTGTCTAATGATCCAGACTTCATGGGTTGATCGAAACGATTCTCTTGGTCGCGACATTCGTTCGCGTCTCAACGGCAAGCTTGCCAGCTACCTCGCAGTCAGTGGCGTGATGGCAACGGTTGCCACCTCCCAATCAGAAGGAGCTGTTGTCGGCAACACGACAGAACAACTCTTTGGCGTCAATGGTGAAGTCAACATCGATTTCAACGGGGATGGCCAAATCGATTTCCAAATCGATCATGACCGCGTTGACCTCGGCGGTGGCAATGTTGTCGACTATTTGCAGCTCGACAAAAACGACAGCACAAGCGAAATCAATCCTTTGGCAATTCCGGGCATCTTCGATGGGTTCCCGCCAAATGGTAACCCCCTCAATAGCTCGTTCGATCCAAAGTATGTCATCCCTACAGGGACAATTGGCGACTATCCTGCCGCTTTGGTTGCAGGGACTTCGATCGGTCCAGGATCCTCATTCGACTTCCAAGAGGGCGATGGCTTTGGTCCTAATACAAATATTATTCGAGCCAATCGACTTATCGATGAAGACGCTGGCCAAGTCGACCAAGTATTAGGTGGGACCCCAGCGGCTGATGTCTCCGTGCCGACTAACGGACCGAATTTCCTTGGTCTGGGCGGCGAAGTGAGGTATCTCGGAGTCCAGATGAAGCTCCAAGGCGATCCTAATCCGATCACTTATGGTTGGATTGGGATTCGTATCGACAACGAAGCCGATGCTACAGGCGCGGTTGTTGGTTACGGTTACGAGACGACCGGTGCAAGTATAATCGCAGGTCAGGTTCCCGAACCATCAACGTTGTTGGCAGCCGGCCTCGGCGCTGTGGCGCTTATTGGAGGACGACTGTTTAGTCGCCGTGGCAGACGCGTCGAATAGAGACAATCTGCGATATCAGATTGAGATTAAACGATCGCGGCGGAACAAATACTTTGTTCCGCCGCGATCGAACTCCTTTTCACACTCAATTTCTGCAACATCTCCGACAATTTGTTGTGTGCGGTATTGAACTCCGTATGACGGCGTGCGGTCGATACCTAGGAATGTAATTGAGGCTTTTTTGAAGCTGCATCAGGAAGAAACTTGCTATGAATATTTTCAGTCGTTCACATAAATCGAGCCATCAATTATCAGGTCTTGATAATCGCCTGAAAGCCTATCTTGTTGCTGCAGGAGGTGTAGGTGCTATCTCGGCTTCGACAGCGGAAGGTGTTGTGGTGTCGAAGACGACGCCGCATACCATTGGTATCAATCAAGAAGTTAACATCGATTTCAATCTCGATGGCCAGACCGACTTTCAGATAGATCACGATCGGTATGTCCTTTCCGGTGGAAGCATTCTCGATTACTTGCAAGTCGATAAGAACGATGTGTCGAGTGCCGCTAATCCGTTGCCGATCGACAATTTCACCACATTCCCTGTAAATGGAACTCCTGCCAACAGTGATTCCGAATTTTTGACGTTCACAAACAGTTTTGGCGACCAAGGCGGGTATGCCGTCGGGTTGAAAGCCGGTGATTTGATCGGTGCTACAGGGTCGAGCGCCAACGGGCTCGTTGAAGGAACGCGTTGGGATTTCCAAGAGGGGGATAGCTTTCTTGGAACGGGTACGAGAATTCGTGCAAATCGGCTCATTGACGAAGACGCTGGTCAAATCGACACCGCGCTCCAACCTAGCAAACCGCTGACAATTCCATTTGGGCCGCAGCCAGAATTTCCTTTGCTCGACGATTTTATAGGAAATAATGGAGAAGTCCGGTATTTGGGTGTTCGTTTAGATTTGAACGATGCTGGGCGGACGGGATTGAACAACAATGCCAATCAATACTGGTACGGTTGGATCGGTGTTCGCATCGATAATGAAGCAGATGCTACTGGTACAATTACTGGCTGGGCCTACGAGACTACAAAGGGTGTGTCTATTGTCGCAGGCGATGTTGGTGAGCAAACTCAGGCCGGGGATTTCGACGGCGATGGCGATGTCGATGGACGGGATTTTCTCGCATGGCAAAGAGGGCAGTCGCCCAATCCCTTCTCTGCTGGTGATCTAACAAGCTGGCAGACCAACTACGGCGTTGGCGGCGGCTTAGTGGCCAATATTGCCTCTGTTACCGCGATCCCGGAACCAGGATCGATGCTCATGACGGCGATTGGTGGCATGTTGCTCCTCGGTGGATTCGCGTCAAGAAGGTTTTTCAGTGGCGGAAGGTCGTAGTGGACGGCATTAGCCTATAAGACTACGAATAATCACGATGGCGGATCAGCAACCCGAGCAAACGCCCACTGAAGCTGGCGTAGTGGGGGCCAGGCGGTTCGCAAAACGTGTTTTATTGATTGGTTGGGAGGGCGCAGAACTTAGCACCCTAAGGTTTCTACTCGAAGCTGGTCGGTTGCCGCACCTTAAATCGCTCGTGGATGGCGGTGTCACACTTGAACTAGCCGTATCGCGACCGACATTCAATCAAGCCGCGTGGACTTCTTTAGCTACCGGAAAACGACCGCATCAGCACGGCGTACTACACGCTTTCTATCCGGTTGCCGGATGCTCCAAACTTCGGCCCGTGACGCGTCATAATCGAGAATGCAGCGCGGTGTGGAATATTCTGCACCATGCTGGTCTGCGGACCCATGTTGTCGCTTGGCCCGTCACGCATCCGGCCGAGTCGCTCGCAGGAATCTGTGTATCAGATCGTTTCGCGCCAGACTTTTCAGGTAGGGCAATTCCGCGGCCTGCAGGACCGACTGTTATGCCTCTTCAGGCAGGGCAAGTGTTGAGTGAGCGAGGTATGGCGCCCCACCAAGTCGAAGATGTTACTCTTGGCCAACTGCTACCATCTCATATGATTGGTTTGCGCGAACACGCAAAACTTGAGGCGATGTGTCGCGATATCCTAGCCCAAACAGCGACCTTATTTCGGGCGATTCGTTGGTGTCTCGGCGCGCAGGCTTGGGATTTTGCGACATGCGTCTTTCCTGGATTGCGCCGCTGTCATGAACTGGCAAACTGGCTGCGTCATCTCTCGCCAGCTGCCGCTGAATTGTGTCTACCTCTGATTGCAGGTTGCTACGAGCACCACGATTTGCTGCTCGGGCAATTATTGTCTCAGCTTGATGAAGGCACTCACGTGATGGTCGTCTCTGCAACTGGAAATGCATCCACGACATCTTCTGAGGATGGCGAATCAAATGCCCTTTCTCTGTCGGGTTCAGTTCCTCGCAATAACGGTCTGGCTGTGATTTTTGGACCGGGAGTGAGTCATCGGTTAGAAATCACGCCGCGAAGTCTCCTTGACGTCGCTCCAACAATTCTCTCTCTGCTTGGTGTGCCCTATGGAGAAGATATGAGTGGCCGACCCCTCGAGGATCTGTTTGAGGGCGGACTCGGATCGAAGGCGATCGCAACATGGGATTCTCACCTAGTCGATGAAAAGGCGCGGATGAATCCCGAGTTGGCTGCTCTTGAAGATACAGAGAATGATCGAGCCAATGATCAGGAATACGAGTACCTCGTTGAGTTAGGTTACACCGATCCAATTGATGTGGCAGCCAGCGAAGCAGCGATTCAATGTCAGCGTAACATCACTTTGAATCGGGCAATATCGTTGATGGACGCCGGATTGATCGATCAGGCCACTTCCGTGCTCGAGGAACTTACATGTCAAAACCCTGATTGGTACCATTCTCATTCGCTACTTGCCGAAAGCTATCTTCGGGGACGCCAGCGCTTTGCTGCCAGGAAAGAAGTTGACTGGCTGACGTGTCACGGGTTCGAGAAGCCGCAACTTTATCTGCTTTCCGCCGCCATCGAAATTGCGGATCGACACTTCGATCGGGCGCTGGAAGCGCTCTGCTGCGCCCGTCGAGGCAAAGCGATGCCTCTTGGCCTGTCCCTATTGGCGGGGACTATTCATCTACGGAAATGCGACCTCCCTGCGGCCGCGAGAAGTTTTCAACAATCGCTCGAACACGATGGCGCCTCGGCTGCTGCACTCGATGGGCTGGCAGCTGTCAAATTGCATTTGGGTGAATATGAAGATGCTGCGATTTACGCACTCGATGCACTAGAAAAAGATATGCGATTTAGTAAGGCACATTATCATTTAGCTGTCGCATTATACTTTCTCAATAAGCCGGAGGGGGCACTTCAGGCACTGAACTCGTGGGCGGCTTTAGAACCACGAGCTGCTGCGCCATACCGTTGGATGGCCAGAGTCTATCGGATGTTGCTCGCGAATACATCACAGGCCGAGGTATGTCTCGATCAAGGCAACGCAGTTATCCGCTATCGGCATCACTTACGTGAGCTGGCACGAGTGGAAGATACATCAATACCGACTTCCGCACCGTGACGCCACGCATTCTATCGGTGAAGCTTCGAGTGTCTTTATAATGGTCGAACGAAGTGAAAACAAACTGCTTGATACCCCATCGCATGGCCTCTCGGGTCGCTTCAAGTTTGAGCCACACATTTGCCCAACTGCCACGCACTTCAGGTGCAACTACATTCGCATCGACGTAAGCGATCTCTGGTGACACGCGGTGGGCAAGAATAAACCCAGCTACCTGGTCATCGATTATGAGAACTCGAGAAAGTCGTGGCATGAACGAGCCATTTACTTCGCCGCGAAGTTTCTCAGAGAGGGCCATCGGATCGCCTCCCATTGTGGCGAGGTGAAGTCGCAAAACTTCTGAAGAGTCGGCGTCGAATAAAGGTATGATACGAGCAGCAGCTGGAATCTTTCCTTTCTGACGCATTCGATCATAGAGCGGAGCTAATTGAGGTTCAAATTGGTCGAGTGGCAATTCATGGTGCTCGACAGTCTCGCAAGGGGAGAAGCCAAAAGCAGCCCAGGCTCGCATGGCTTCGCTGTTGACATCCACCTTCTGCGTGGCGTAGATGGCCTCTGCACCGAGCTGCATCGCACGCGCGGCAAGTTGCGACAGCAATGTCTTTCCAATGCCCTTGCGTCTGAAAGGTTCGATGACTTGCAGAGTCACTCCCGGACCTTTCAGAGGCTTCGGTCGCCTTGAACGTGTCAACGCTCCCGCGGCAACGATACGCTGTGGGAGTTCACTTTCGGCGACCAAAATGTGTTCAAACACGTCGGTCGCCGACGAAAGCAACATTCGAACAGCTTTAGCATCGTTGCTATGTGCTATGCGGGTCGAATACGACGAATCCTGCGACATGGCATCACTTGACCGAGCAAACGTGCTTAATCGCGGAGTATTCTGCCTCAAGCTTGTTCACTACGCTGGAGGAAAGTCGTTCGCCTGTAAGTTCCATTGCAAGCAGAGCTGCGCCAAGCACTGGTGGTAGAAAGGTTTCCTTCAAAATAGTCGTCGGCGCAATGCGCCTCAGTGACTGACTGAGGGGGTTCATAAAGACCTGCCGCGCGGACGTAAGCCCACCAGTTACGACAACGGGAATTTGTTGCGTTGTCTCGTTGTTGCTTGTGAGCTTGTCCGCTACTGCAGCAACCATCTTAGCGAGCTCGTCGGTGCCCTGTTGAATAATTTGACAAGCGACAGAATCCCCTTCAGCGGCCGATTCTGTGACGAGACGAGCCAAAACGGCGACTTCGGTGCGCGTCATTCCCTGCAACTCAACACGCCGCAGAATCTGCCGAATATCGGATAACTCCAACGCGTCGATTACACCGTCTCGTAACATCGTGGCTTCGCCACGGCCATCGTAGTCGCGTATGGCGGCGACCATTGCCATGCGTCCCAACCAGAAGCTGCTACCCGGATCGTCCAGCGTCGGTCCCCAGCCGCCCGATTGCCAGCTGTTGCCATGCTTGTCGCGTCCGTAGCAAGATGAACCGGTGCCAGCGATCAAGACGATCCCCGTCTCGCCGGCCAAGCCTCCCATCAATGCCACCCGCAAATCGTGGTCAACACCGATTAAATCCGCGGGTACTAGCGCCAACTCAGTGACGATTTCGCGAATGGCCTCTTGATCTTCGCGAGTGACAATACTACCAAGGCCAAGGAAAATGGCAGCGACCTCTCGTGGGCTGTTGTCGAAAGCAGTCCACGCTTGCGAAACAGCCTCACTAATATTCGTGCGAACCTGATTTGCCCCGACGTCGTGGTAATTGCCTGAACCACCCTCACCAAGTCCCAGCAGTTCTCCACTGCACGAAACAATGGCGGCGCGTAGCCGGGTCCCGCCACCGTCGATACCGATCACAACCTGTTCGCTCATAGATTGAAACCCATTCTGAAGCTTTTCATCGTTACTGAACCTGTTCCTCGCGGATCATTGTGTGAGCCACAGCATTCTTTTGCCCAGTTCTGTTGTCCGTCGAGTTTCGGACTACTAATTCAGTGTCAATAATGACCTGTCGTGGACTTGTCTCAACACCGGCGATCATAGCGAGCATCGCTTCATATGCGGCTTCGGCGAAGGGTTGTACGGGCAGTCTGGTGGTCGTCAGTGATACCGGCAGCAATTCAGCTATTGGATCATCATCGAAGCCTGCCAGCTTGATATCTCGACCAATCTGCAATCCTTGCTCCATAAGATGCCTGCCTATGAGGGCGGCAAAGCGGTCCATCTTACAGATGATGGCATCGGGTGATTCAACTCGCACTAACTTCTCGCAAAAGGTTCGCGTCAACTCAATTTCGTCGACCATGTGGACTAATCGTGGACATAGGCGCAGCCCGTGCATGCGGTGAGCTTCGTAGTACCCTGCGAGGCGATCAGCGACTGCCGTCGACACTTCTGGTATTCCCACAAAGGCAATACGTTCGCACCCCAGTTCAATCAGATGCTCCGTAAGTGCGACTCCTGCTCGACGGTTATCGTAACCAATACGAGTGAATTCGCTACGATTTGGGAACGGCACGATGTCCCGATCGATCAAGATCACGCGAATACCTGCTTTGACTAACATGTCGACGACAATACGGTTTAACTGCATTTGATCGTCGGGCAATTCGGCAGGATAGTAGAAAACTCCGTCAATTCGCAAGTCGATCAACGACTTAGTTGCATTGATGACCCGCTCACTAAAGGTCCCTTCACCCGAGTAGCATTTCAAAATCAATGTTGAATGCCGCTGCGAAGCAATGTCTGCCAATCGCTGATGAATTAGACCTTCAACATAAGGCAGAGGTACACCCGATTCGACCCAAGGAACGAAAAACGATAAGTCTAACTGCTCGGTTTGGACGCGTTGTTTGACATAGGTGCCTGATCCGCGCCGCCGTTGAACGAAGCCGTGAAGTTCCAAATCACGCATCGCCCGCGACACTGTGGTGCGCGAGACATCAAAATGCTGCATCAACTGAAGTTCTGTAGGCAACTTCGCGCCAGGTAATAGGTTGCCGCTCTCAATCCGTTCAAGGAGAACGTCGTGAAGTTGCCTTGAGCGGGGTTTCTGCGGGTCTATGCTGCCAAGCCAAGAGAGTGTCGAGAGATGATTGCCGTCAGGTTTCATAGAAGTTCCAGGCTAACGTATTAACGACAAGCAAGGGGTATCGCCAACTACAGGATACAATATTGGTCTAATAGATACTACATTCTGGGCAGAAGTATTGACGTAGATGGTCAAAATGTTAGTTTAAATTATAAACCGGTTCCGTGCTTTGCACACTCTTTTTGAGCGAATTCTACGCTATGGGCAAGCTATCGATGCTTCAGCAATTTCGCTGATTTATTGACCTCCCAGGTGTGAACAAGAGTGAAAATTGAACTTCTACTTATGAGTCTGGATAAAACGTGCACGACAGCCCGACCACCAAACCAAATGATGTAGCATTTCGGAAGTCGACTCAGCGGCTGGCTCCGATAATACCGACGTTCAGCGTCGATCAGGCCTATTGCCTCTATCCAGCGTTTCCAGTCCCGCCGGGAACTGTGAAGTATGGCTTTGACGCGCTCGCCGACCAAGTTGTCTCTCACCATACCGTCCGCATCGATGGCTTCATCGGCGTGTTTTGGGATGGCTTACGTGAAAAGCTCAAGGATGCCCTGTCAAGTATCAACATCGAAGCGAAATGGATTGACGTTTCCCAGGCACAGAAAAGTCCATGGGAAATTGAGTCGATGGTGGAGCCCTTTCTGGGAGGCCACGACCCATTGTTCGGTACGCGCTATATCGGCGAGTTGACGGATTTTTTCGACGCAAGTCGTCTTGCCGCAATAATTCCTGATAGTAGCGCGACCGTGACGATCCTCTATGGTTGCGGGGCGGCCTTGGTTGATTGGGAAGGTCCCCTGTTCTATGTTGATCTCCCCAAAAATGAGCTGCAATATCGGTCCCGGATGGGCAATGTTCTCAATCTTGGCGCTGATAGATACGTGTCCCCTAAGGAGCAGTACAAACGGTTCTATTTCGTCGATTGGCCGATCCTCAATCGGCACAAGTCAAAACTCATTAACCAAGTGGACTGGTTTGTCGACGGACAGCGGCCCTCTGAACTGGCGATGATATCGGGGCCCATCCTTCGGGATGCATTGGATCGGATGAGCACGAACGTGTTTCGCGTCCGACCTTGGTTTGAGGCTGGGCCGTGGGGAGGACAGTGGCTCAAGGAACGTATCCATCAGCTGCCTCAAGAAGAGTCAAACTATGCTTGGTCGTTCGAGCTTATCACGCCGGAAAATGGCATTGCTTTCTACGATGGCCGCCACCAACTGGAAGTGTCATTTGATTGGTTGATGTACCATAACGCCCGTGAAGTGCTGGGCGAGAGTGTAAATCGGTTTGGATCTGATTTTCCTATTCGTTTCGACTTTCTCGATACTTTCGATGGCGGCAATCTTTCCGTTCAATGCCATCCTCGTCAAGATTACATCCAAGAGCACTTTGGAGAATCATTCACACAAGACGAGACGTACTACCTTGTCGACTGTAAAACCGGGGCAGAAGTTTATCTTGGTTTCCAAGAGGACATTGATCCCGACAAATTCCGCGCTGAGCTGGAAGAGAGCTATCGCATCTCGACCATAGTAGACGTAAAGAAATATGTTAACACCGTGCCGGCTCGCCAGCACGAGTTATTGCTTATTCCCAACGGCACGATTCATTGCTCGGGAGAAGATATTCTGGTGCTGGAGATCAGCGCCACGCCTTATATTTTTACGTTCAAGATGTACGATTGGTTGAGACTCGGCCTCGACGGTGTTCCCAGGCCGTTAAATATTGAGCGCGCATTCGAGAATCTCGATTTTGAACGACGAGGCGATGAAGCTCTGCGGCAACTCATCAGCAAGCCGAAAGTCATCTCTGACGGTGATGATTGGCGGGTCGTTCATTTGCCGACGCACGAGGAACACTTCTATGATGTTCATCGCTATGAGTTCGAAACAGAAATCGTCGGCGAAACTGACGGCTCTCCGCACGTGTTGATGGTGGTCGAAGGTTCAAGCGTGATGGTCGAAACCCAAAATGGAATGACCGCGCGATTTAACTTTATCGAAACTTTCGTGGTACCCGCGGCCGCCGGCTCTTACAAACTTCTCAATCTCGGTAAATCTCCTGTCAAAGTGATCAAGGCATTCATTAAGGCCGCTGATCGCTTGTAACGAAAATGTGAGTGACCTATGCGATTTTCCCTTATCTCTTCGACGCTTGTAATTTTAGCGCTCGCAACACTGTCAGTGACGTCCACACTTAGTGTCGTTGCAAGTGCCCAGACGACAGAGAAGGCTCCCGCGGAAACGCAAGAGAGTATGCAATACGTCCCGGCCATCGACGAGATGGCGAGCGAGTGGCTCGAAGTGGCCGAACTGGCACACATGCCCTCATTACACAACTTCCATGACATGGCGGCATGCTCACCCGATCTGATGGGGGTGAACTACAATCCCGATGGTCAGCTCTTCGATTGGCCAACGGGCCCTCGGTGGTTCCGTTATCTGACGCTCCCACTTGTGAAACTCAAAGTGAACGGCCATGAGTATGAAACGACGAAATGCAGATGGTACCCCCATCAAGCTGTTAGGCAGCACAGCATGGATGGACTCGTTGTTGAGACAGTAGTCCGGATGATGTTTGAAGGGGGCGGCCTTTTGTATGAAGTGACGGCCACCAACAGTTCTCAAGAAGAGAAAACTGTGGATCTCACGATGGACATTCCCGGGAGTGAGGTGGCAGGTTCACCAGTTCGGGCGATCGCTTATGAGTCCAACGACCCGAAGCTCGCAACATCACATGGCTTTGGTGATTCGACGGGTAAGAAGGAAAAAGACGCGAAACTGGAGATGGTCCATGCCTTTGTCGAACTACCTGAAAGCTTAAAGAATGATGATTCGCACGTCGCCGCGACCTGGAAAAAAGTCCTGAAACCTGGCGAGTCGACTCAGGTTCAGCTTGTGATGGTTCATGATTGGAACTCAGGCAAATTTCCATCGCCAGAACTCGTCGATACGGCCCTGGAGTCGGCTAAACGATTCACCCAAATTTGGGATGGAATCAAATCGAGCTGGGAGCATCGTTGGCAGCAAATGTTTACACCAGGAAACGATCACTTTTCCGGACATCTGCCGGTTCTTAATACGAGCAACAAAGAGCTAAGCGATATCTATTATCGGAGCATTCTAACTCTCCTGGTATTGCACCGAACAAACATGAATGCGTGTGATCGGACTTTTGTTACGAGCGGTGAACGCGCCAAGGGGGTCGTTTTTTTCTGGGATACATCGATGTGGTCCAAGGTGTTTGGACTCCTTGAGCCAAAGGGCATGAAAGAGCACGCAAAGATATTTTTGGCTTGTGATCCCCATAAAGGCCCTGTCTATAGTATGGATACGCGCCAACAGTGGGAGGGCTGGTATGCAGCGAATGATTCGACAATTTTCACATTTGTTAACGAATATCTAAATACAACTGGCGACAAAGAGTTTTTAGACGAAAAGATTGATGATCGCACAGTCCTCGAACACCTCGATTCCTTGGCTACCAACTGGCAAGAACTTCAGACCGACAAGAGTATTATGTTGGCTGACTATGGCGAAAACAAAAACCTGCTGGAGTGTGCACCGGCTTATATTCACCGTGTGCCTTCGTTCAACGCCGCGAACGTTTGGATGATGCGCTCGATGGCTAATATTCAGGAAGAGCGCGGAAATACCGCGCGAGCCAGCGAACTGCGTGAATGGGCTGATCGGTTTGGGCAGGCCGTACTTGGATTGTATAAAGCTGGCGATGGAGTGTGGTATGCCCTGCACAGAGATGGCGAAAAGGTTGAACTGCGCCATTGCTACGATTTTGTCTGCGTTGGCCGATATATGAACGATGATCTCAACCCGTCGATGAAAAGTGAAATGGTCGATTTTGTCAAACGGGAGTTGCTGACGCCCACGTGGATGCGAGCCATGTCGCCTAAAGACAAGGCAGCAGAAAATTCTGATCGGCCCGATCACGGACCCATGGGCGCTTACGATGCGTGGCCCGCGTTCACTGCTGAGGTGATGTGCATGTTGGGCGATTGGAAAGACGGTGTTAAATTTTTCGCTGACACTCAAGGTGTGCTCTACGAAGGCATTTACGGCCAATCTCGCGAATACTATGGCGAGAATCGCGCGAGCCGAAATGCCCCAGTTCGTATCGCCATGCGAGGGGCCTGTATGCGTGAAAGTGTTGGTGGAGGGGCCTTTGCCGAGGTCATTATTGGCACGTTGTTTGGCTTCCGTCCACAAGAAGGGAAAGAACTTACGCTCTATGAGTCGGAAACCGACCGTGGCTTCGAAGGACAACTGCTCAACGTCGGATACAAGGATAAGTTGCTTGACATTACCAGCAACTCTGACGGTGTCAGCTTCCAGTTTCAGGATTAGGAAGGTTGAAACGATCCTTGTTACGCCATATCACGCGAAATAAATAGAGTCATCGAATTGCTTCGCCAGAACAGGCGCCCAACTCTTGCGACGATTGCATGTCGTGGACAGGGCTACCTTGCCTTGTTCGCGGCGTTCTTGCTTCACACGCCGCACCCACGATTCCGAAACGTTGAAACGAATAGGCTTCCATCTGTTCACCTCTTTTAATGATGGTGAACCTAATTTAACCAACGCGTATGGACAATCATTTGCGGAAAATGTGTCGGTGTTACCCGAATTATTCGTGCTATTCGTCCGATTCGTGGTTGCCTTCCCTCGTTGCTCTCTGTGGTTTAATGTCTCCACCCCGGCCAAGAATCGTTGTGGCAAAGCGCTTCGCAATCGCGATAATAGTGCTCGCCTTTGAGTAGGCATGCTCTTTGAAAACCGAAATCGTAGACAGTCCTATTGCAACACGCTTAATCATGCGTTTTGTCCAAAAGTCGGCGCGTTTTGGCACGTGCGGTTTTCGCAAGGACTTGGATTATCAAGACTTGCAGCGTGGCCACGTGACAAAACCCAAGACTTTCGGCGCGAAAGTTGGGACCCCAGCCCACGCGCGAAAAATCGAGCTTTGCGTGCTCAGGGAGCTGCAAACCACGCAAACCTGGCCAAGCTCGCAAAGCTCAAGGGGAACTCGCAGCAATCAGAGCTAGTACTAGCTGCTCTTAGCGGGGTCAACGCCGTTGACCCACTCACCCGCCAGGCGTTGGTAGTCGGGTGTAAACAGCGTGCTGCCCGTGTCACCCGCTTTCCAGCCCGGGATGTGATGCGGCTTGGCTTGCTCGGCGGACATTTTTTCCCAGCCGTTGGCCCAACTCGGATTGCCATCGGTGACGCGCATGTTTTCGCGGTCGAAGTGAAAGACTTTGCCCTGCCGGTAGCTTTCTGCACCGAGTTTGACGATGACCATTGCCGCGGCACCCAGTTCAGGATCGCATTTCACTTGGCTCGGGTCACCGGCAATCACCGCATCGCAGAAGTTTTCAAAGTGCGCCAAATGATTGTCAGCAATGCCACCCACTTCGATGCGCTCGTTAACGATCTTGCTATTGTGCGTGACCTGCGGCCGCTCGGCCACGAAATCGTAACCCGTGAAGGCATCCCCCACCCCGAAGTTGAACGAACCATTGTGGCCGCGGATGACTTGGCTCAGCGGAGTTTCCTGGCACGACATGCTCGCGGAAATGAAGCCTTGCACTCCTTCGTAGAAATCAGCCACGACGGTCGCGCAATCGGGGACTTGCCGGGTATCGTATTCCAGGAAGATACCTCCAGCGCCCGTCACACGTCCTGGGAACCGTAAGCCCGTGGCGGCCAGCATCGCGGTCATGCGATGGACAAACAAGTCGGTGAACATCCCCGAGCCAAACGGCCAGTAGCACCGCCATTGCGCATACTTCGCACGATCGAACGGCATCTCGGGAACAAGACCTTGTTCGGTTCCCAAGAACATGGCCCAATCGATGTTCTTGGGAGTCATGTCCTCGGCTAAGCCATAGTAGCGCCACTGGCCCATGTCGGAATTGCGAAAGATTTCAGTTTGAAACTGAACGACCTTTCCAAGTTTGCCCTCTTGAATACGCCGCAGGGCATCACCCCATACGGGGAGTTGCGTCGATTGCACGCCGACCTGCATGACGAGTCCCGATTTTCTCCAGGCATCGAGGACGGCCAAGGATTCGTCGACGGTGTGCGTCATCGGCTTTTCGCAATAAACATGCTTACCCGCCGCGAGGGCATCGAGCGTTTGCCGGGCGTGCCAGTGATCGGGCGTGGCGATACAGACTGCATCAATCGATTTGTCGTTGAGGATATCGCGGTAATCGCCTACGGATTTGGGCTCACGTTTGACCCCTTCGGCGACTTTTTTCACGGCCTCATCACGATAGCGATTGAAGACGTCGCAGACCGCGGCGATTTCAATCTTGCCGGTTTCGTTTTGCAGCTTGATCGCCGAGGTGAGATGTTGATTGTTGCGAACCCCCAAACCAATGAACCCGATGCGCAATCGCTCGTTGGTGGAAGGCTCGGCCATCGCCTTCAAAGCTGGCACGGCCAGCGCGGCGGTGGCACCCGAGACTTGCATGAAGGTACGGCGAGAGACGGAATTGTTGGGGGAATTCATGCGAAATCACTCCTCTGTGATGAGTCAAAGCCCATTGATTTTTGAAACATTCCGAGTTCGCCGACAAGCAAACCAGACGACGAACTGTGCTAATAACAACTGATAGTGAGGTTCAGGAACCGCCTGCGTATTGGTTAAGTTGGCTGTCATCGACCAACCATAATTCTGCCGCCAGCGCAACAGATCGGCGGCGTCGACTTTGCCATCGTAGTTGGCATCACCATCCGCGGGACTGGCACCAACGGTTGTTCCTACATTCTGTTGCCATAGTAGAAAATCACGGCCATCAACGTCGCCATCACCATCAAAGTCGCCGAGGAAGTAACTCGCCGTGCGCCGGTCAACCAGGAGTTCCACGGCGGTTGCGCCGGGAATGTTGAGTTGATGAGCCCCGGCGGGAAGATAGGCGACATTGTATTCCGTCCAGTAAGCACCGATCTTGGCAACAACTCGATAGCGCTCTTCCTCGGTCACTGTAAAGTTCCAGTTGCTGGCCCCCGCACTCGAGCCGACGACTGGCGCGGGGCGACGATCAACGGCGAATTGAGGATTGGCTGCCTGGCCTTCGTTGGCAACGTCGTAAAAGGCAGTGAGTTGGTTTTTGTAGAGATCACGGACTCCGCTCGAGAACCACAAACTATGTCCCGCGGCCCCCTCGCTGCGGCTGCGCTCGATCATGGCTTGCAGATCGGCATAGGGTGTGCTCGGATCGGGATTGATCCGCAAGCCAAAGACCAGCTTGTCGAGATCATTCGGCTCGAAAGGTGCGACCTGCGCATTCACGATGCCGTTGAATGAGGACAAACTGCTGCGATACATCTGAATGGCGAATTCATCAAAGATGCCTTCGGAGTTCCACTGCGGCCAATTGGCGTTGTAATTTGTCATTGAGAAGGACGTAATCGAGGGGCTGACCGACACCTTGAGATCGGGACGCGCCGTTTTGACAGCCGAATAGAGTTCGTCTGCAAAGGTCGTAACTTTCTGCTGCCGCCATTGGCTGAATTGAGTATTCGTGGGAGACGTTGGAACAGAATTGCCCGTCTCCGACGTGTACAAATTCAAAGTCGTGGCATCAAAGCCAAAATTCACCGGCCAAGCCATGTGATCGTCGAACTGAATCCCATCGAGATCGTAACGATTGACTGCTTCCAAGGTCATGTCGATGACAAACTGCCGCACTTCGGGCACAGCGACGTTCATATACGCGAACCCGCCATTGGTGCTGTCGGCATAATCTCCGGATTGATTCTGCAATAACCAACCTCGTGACTTCATGTAGTTGGACAGCGGGTTGTTGGGATTTCCCTCGGGACCGATGTACTGAGTCATCACGCCGTACTCGAACCAACCGTAATACGTCATTCCCTTGCGGTGGGCGTGAGTGAGCGTTTCCTGCACAAGATCTCGTGAAGTCCCAATGGTTGGATTGCGGTCTGTCGTGCCGATGATCGCTTTGAGCGTTTGCGAAGGAAAGTTGGTGTAACCGTTCTTCCAAGTTTCGGTGTAAACAGTATTGAGGCCGATTTGGCGAAGATCGCTCATGACGGCTTCGGTGCTGGCCCCCGTGCGAATGTGATCGACGCCCGTCGTGGTGAGCCATGTGCCGCGGACTTCGGGTGCCGCCGCTAAACAATGCGGCGCCACAAGCATGGCAATCATGCTACAGGCATAAAGAGGAATACTCAGAAATTTCAATAAGAAGCGGTACATATCAAGCGGGAATCATAAAAAGGTTGGCAATTCAGTTTGCGCTGCTGATGGTCCAATCAATGGGGGTAAATTTCTTGATCAACTCTTGAAGCTCTTCGATGGATTCATAGGCTTCTTGCGTTGATTTTCCATTGCGGGCCATGTAGGCCGCGGCAACACCGGCCGCGGTGCCCGTCGACCATTCCGTGGGATGCAACCGTGTGCCGGAGTTGGTCAAAAAGCTTTGGGCCATCGTTTTGCCTGCGACAAGCAAATTCCCGATGCGGTAGTGAGTGAGCGCTCGGAAAGGAATGTAAAACGGCAAGGTGTCGTGTGCCGAGCGGACATAGTCGGGATATTGGCAACCCACGAGCGGATGAATATCCGCAGGATACGCCCCTAGTGCCACGCGATCGTCGAACTTAGTGCCGGCCTGCTCGGCGGCGGGACCTGACAAATCGTCGAACATCAAAACAAAGCCATCCAAACCGATGGCACGCCGCGTGTCGCGAATGTAGGGCAGCTTGGCCAAGCCGTGACCTGTTCCGAGTTCAGTACCCGCGAGCGTGATCTGTTCGGGCTTGATTGATTCGGGGGCGTGTTGTCGGAACCACTCGTGCCAACCGTAGGCGCGTTGTTCGGCGCCGGCGAGGGTTTCGAGATTGATTCCCCCTTGCCAATTATGCGTTTCCGCGGCGGTCTCTTCGCGCGCCTTGAAGAGATAGCCGAAGGGATAATCGTTCCCCCCTTGCGACAGCTTGCTGGAGTAGCCCCAATTCTGCAAACAAAGATCCCCGACGGCAGGATCCTTCTCTCCACGAATCCGGCGATACGTCCAAATTTGCTGCCAGGGATTTGGTTTGTCGGTGTAGTCACCAAACCCTTGATGGCTGGGATTCCCTGACGGAACTCGTTGATCTTGGGGTTCGGCATGAATTTCTTGAACAAAGCAGTAAACCGTGGATTGGCCGCAAAGGGCGTTGCCTCCTTTTTCGCCTTCTTCGTATTCAACGCCTTGCAGATAATCCGTACCGCTGAGCGCGAGCAGCTCGCCCCATTCGGTCGCTTCAATAAAGATGATTGGCTTGTCTGTGGAATTCTCAAACACCACAACCGATTTCTCGAATCGATCGGAAGGGGTCAGTGAATACCAGTCGGCTAAATCTTCGGATGGCAAGCGGTCGTAGCCCTTGGATCTGACGTTTGGTTTGGGTTTGCGCTGAATGCATTCGAGCGATTTGATGCGCGTGCCTGTTTCGTCGAGCACGAGGCGTTTGACGACCGTTTCGGGAAAGACAACAAGATTCTCTCCAGCCGCTTTTTGCAGCGGCAAAAGTTGTGTGCGCAGGTACTCGACAGGGCGAAAACAAAAGCGGCTGACCCAACAATTGCCGCAGTCACTCATTCCTGTGAGCGTGCCCAGGAAATTGGGCGTCATATTCTTGCGATCGCGGGCCAACTTGGCCACATTGAGCAGCGGCTCTTGGGTTTCTTTGTCTTTGATCGTGTGCCAGGCTTCATCGATGGCGGGGACCGCGCTGGCCGTGAGTTGCCCCCCCACCCAATCCGTGGGTTCGATGAGAGCGGTTTTCGCTCCCGAGTGGGCCGAGGCGAGCGCCGCGGCAAACGCTGCCGTCGAACCTCCGGCGATCACGACGTCGAATTCGTCGTGAATTGTCGGCGTGGTTTCCTCGGCAAGGAGACCGAGAGGATAAAAAGCGATGAGCCAACAAATACAAAAGCTGAGCGTAATTCTAGGCATGGTCCGCAATTATTTCGAAAAAGATGTACTTAAATTGATAGGCAATGAGTGGTCGATGGGTTGTGATGTTTCCATTCGTGTGATGTGCCAATTGAATAAGGAACGAAAGACGAAAGCGATGAGGAGAGCACTGACTCCCAATTCCGCCGCAAGGACATACTTGCCGACTGCCAGTTGCGACAATCCAAGAATCGCGAGTGCAATCCAGGCAGTGCCGACGATCGCGACCCCCAAACCAGGGAGTAACAAGGCGGGGGCTGCCGCATATTCATCCGGATATTGGCGGCGAAATGCTTCACGAATGGGCTTCCACAAGCCGAGCGGCCGCGCGCGGCGATAAAATTCCACCAGGGTTGCCTCGGACTCAGGAGTGGTAAGCAACGCAGTGAATAACCAGCACAAGGTAGTTAAGCCAATCGAGATGACGGCCTGGAGCATCGCCATGGCGTCGGCGTTGGCCGGGCTGATTTGCAATTGGGCGTCCCACCAATCCCAGAGCGGCAAGACCAATCCGAGCCCCAGATAAACAAACGGTCCAGCAATCATCGCGGCGAGCCACGAGGCAACATTGATCCGCCACCACCACCATTGAGCCCAAAAGAACGCGCCTGATGCGCCAAACATTCCGGAGATGATTGTCGCAATGCGGAACAGCGAGCCCGCGCCCAGCATCACGAACACACCAGCAATCATGATGGCCAACATGACAAGTCGGCCAATCCAGACGCAGGCCTTACTTTGCGGATCGAGTAGTGGGGTGTTAGGCAGCAGCGGACGCAAGACATCGTTCACGGCTGTTTGCGCGCCGTAGGTCATCAGTCCGCTCACGGTCGACATGACACTCGCAAGCAGTGCGGCCATGGCCAGCCCCAAAACACCAGTGGGAAGATTCTCGGCCAATAGCATGCTATACGCTTTTTCGCGCTCACCGGGGGAGGCGTGGTACATTTCAGGGTGATCGATGAGTACGCTCAGAATTGGTAGCGTTATCAGCAACAACATCACGAACAACGTGCAGGCAGCCCAGATCGGCACTTTCGCAGCTTCACGGGAATTGGCGCAGGAAAACATTCTCTGCCCGTCGACGTCGACGCTGCCACCGCGGCCCACGGTTGGCACGATCATCCATGCCAGGACCAGCAAGGGACCAAGGACTTCATGTCCGGCGACGGGGAGCACCGACAGAATCTCTTGATGCTCGGCGGGATGGGCAGAGGTAATGGCTTGCGCGAGACCTTGTGGCCCATCATATTTGGTCAAAATGCTCAGCAGCATAATCAAGCTGGCCACCAAGATCACAGCAGTCTGCATCACGTCGGTAATGAGCACCCCCGCGAATCCGGAGACCCAGACATAAATCACGAGCACCGGCAAGGTGATAAGTAGCAACGTGAACTTGCTTTCGATCTCGAAGATCGGGCCGAAGATCATATAGGTCCCCAACAGACCCGCCCCGATCCACGGAATGATATTGACTGCAATCGTGAAGAGCGCCGTATAGACTCGCACAAGTTTTGAACCCCTACCGCCAAAGCGCAAAGAATAAAACTCGGGGCCCGTGCTGATGTTCAAACGCCGCCAACGGACGGCAAATAGCAGCGACACGATCAGCCATGCGAAAGCAAAACGAGAAAGATAGTACCAAGCAATGGGGAGTCCAATCACGGCCATCAAACCGCAATACAGCGGAGCAACGTCGGCATTCATGGCGGTCACGGCGTAGGAAACTCCATTGAGCCACCCCGAGACATTCCGCCCCGCCAGATAGAAATCTTCTTCTCCCCCAGCACTCGTGTGCATGAATCGGCTAGCGAAGATTCCAATACCGAAACTGGCAATCATGTAGATTGCAATGATCACGACATCGGCGGAATGAACGGCAGCGATTGGCATGTTTAGAAGGAGACCAGAATCACGATTATCTAGACAAGTTCAACGATTTCACCGGCGTGGCTGGATTCGTAAATGGCTTCCACGAGCGATTGAACGGCGATGGCCTGCTGGGAAGTGGGGCCCAGAGTTTCGCGTTGAGTCACACTATTCATGAAATCACGAAACTGTTTAAGAAAAAAGTCGTCGTCGGCAACAGTCACTACCGAGTCGATAAGCTTGCCTTCTTCGACTTGGGCGAGATGAACCTCCGTTCCAAAGAGTTCAAAGCCAAGCCCGCCACGATCACCCAAGACAGCAACTTGTGAGATGGGCATGAATTTGCTGGGATAGTTGCCCGCCCAAGCGATGTGAAGTTCAAGCGTCGTGCCGTTGGCAAACTTAACTAAGGCTTGGGCCGAATCTTCGACGTTGCAAATACCGTTGTAATTGGGCGGGCCGGACCACATGTTCTCAAACTGATAATCCTTCATACGCCGACCGAAATTTTCGTAGGTTTGCCCCAAGACTTGTGTTGGCTGCGGAAAATCGAGCAAAAACAAAGATAAGTCGATCAGATGCACACCGACGTCGATCAGCGCTCCGCCGCCAGAAAACTCCTTGTTGGTGAACCATTTTCCTAGCCCCGGTACGCCACGGCGTAGGAAGAGATTGGCTCGGGCGTGATAGATCTCGCCGAGTTTGCCTTGCTGGATTATTTCACGGGAGATTTGCCCCACGCCCGTATAGCGATGGGCATAGCCAATTTGCAGGATGCGGTTATGCGAATCCGCGACTTCGGCAATCTCCTGGCATTGCTGCACAGTGAGCGCCATCGGTTTTTCGAGAAACACATCCTTTCCTGCGGAGAGTGCAGCAACGGCAAACGGCTTGTGCAGCCAATTGGGTACGCCAATCACGACGCTGGTGGTTGAAGAATCCTCCCACAGGGCTTCTGGTGATTCAGAATACTTGGCGGAATATTCCTTAGCCAAGGCAGGCCCTAGTTCGGGATCGATATCGATGACCCAACTGACGTTGGCCCCCGCTTTAATGGCCGCTTCGGCGTGCTTCTTGCCAATGGCACCTGCTCCGATGATACCAATCTTCATGTTTATGCCTTCTCCAATGGCGATGTCCGTTCGGAATGGCCCCGCGCCGGATTGTTCCAATGAGGGCCCTTGATTGTGTGCTGCGTACCTGAGCTGCTCAACGAAATCAACGTGTTTCGTTGGGGGATACTTTCGACCAAGTCGAGAATTCTCCGGATCACGAGTGTTTCGGAAGGGTCGATCTGAGCAACTCCCGCATCAAAAAAGTCAAGAATGCTCGCCGCGGCTTTGACGAACAGTTGATCGCCAGCTACGACGACGTGCTCCGCGCCCCTGCTCGTGAGCAAGGTCGCCGTGAATGGCAACTCCGCCTGAGTATTGAAATCGATCACGGCCGTCCGCGCGTTAGAAAAAACCAGAATAAGTTGCGGATACTGATCCGTGCCCGCGAACATTATTGATTCAACGGACGGCCCCAAGCAACTGACCGCCAACTCAACGGGATGAATGCCATATTCCTGAAATGTAGGCCCTGATGCCGTGATCAACATCGATCTTAATGGCTCCGCCGTTTTGCCGAGTCGATCTTGAACGGTGCTCGTGCGCAAGGCCGACGTACTTTGAATTGCCGTGTTATGTGCCTCGGCGATCTCAAAGATTTGCTGGGCCACCATGAAACTCGGAGCAAACGTTTTGTCGACAAAGGTTGGCTTGCCGAACGGTAGAACTTGCTCGCACATTTCCAGGTGCAACTCGGGGTTGGCGGGGGCCAACACCATAAAGAAGTCGACGTTGCGTGCTAATTCTTCGGTCGTCTCGAAATACGGCACGCCGTTCTTTTCTGCCCAGCAGCGACTGGAGTCGCAATCCCAAGCCGTTGCCCCAGCGATCTCGTATCCGCGCGGGGCAAGCACTCCCCGCACCGCCGCAAGATAAACACGGGCGTGAAAGTTATCGAGTTGATAGTCAACCAAACCAATCCGTTTGTTCGCCATATCCAAGTCCTAATCAAAGCGGACGCGTGATAAATCCGCCGCAGTCCGCCGAACGGCAGTTCGTTGTTTCGGGAGTTGTGATGGGAAGCCCGCGCACGTGCCGCACCGCGAGCCAGGCGCAGCATTCCGCCGACATCCAGCGTGGATTCAGCCCTCGTTCGCTAACATTCTTCACGTCGGCAAAATGCTTTTTCAGCATACGATTGATCAAGGGATGATCGCTTCCCGAACCTGTGACCCATAGCAGTTGAGGGAGATCAGGGAGCTTCTTGGCCGCACGCGCAAAAGCCTCGACAGTGATTGCACAGAGCGTAGCAGCGCCATCAGCCACATTCAAACTTGCTACGTCAATGTGATCGAACTCATGCAATCCAGCGGCCTTGGGGAGTGGCCGCTGAAAAAATGGAGCGGACAATGACTCTTCGACAACCGCCGTGTTGACGGTTCCTTCTAAGGCAAGCCTGCCATCGAGGTCATGTGGCAAGCCCGCCATTTCTTGGGCCCATTCATTTAGCAATCCCACGCCAGGGCCCGTGGTCCCCGCGATAATCTCGTTCTGCTTGCTAAGCCATGTGACACTAGCCACGGAACCGATGTTGAGCATCAAGGCAGGACGTGGTTCGGTTGCCATGTGGGCCCAATGAAACATGGCTACCAGAGGGTCCCCTTCCCCACCTGTTGCCATGTCGTGTCGACGAAAATCACTCACGACCGGCAGACCGATCCCTTCGGAAAGCTGCCAGGGATTACCGATCTGGTGAGTGAGCCCTTCACTGGGCAGATGCCTGATCATGTGGCCATTGAGCCCTGCCAGCTTCGCGTCCTTGACCTCCGAGGGATAAGTTTCTGACAAGACGCGAAAAGCTTCGATGTGGTGCTGGGTGAGTAACTTTTCTAAGCGAAGAATTTCGGTGGTGGGGAGATCATTCTGAGTCGCTTCGAGAATTCGCCAGCGGAGTTGCTCGTTGTAATCAAGCGAAATTCCGCCCAGGGGTTTGATCACGTCACGGCCGTCAGTATCAATAACAGCCGCTTTTACGCCATCGCCGGACGATGAGCTGATAAGCCCGACGGAGCGATAAAGAAAAGCAGCCGACATCAGTCACAACTCGTGCGAAACGTGAAAAAATATTACGAGATTCCCAGTTTATCACTCTGTTATTGAAGCAAGCTAACAAATAGCGATATTTTTTCCATTGATTGCGCATGTACGTTATTATGGAGTTCGTCAGCCAGGCTCGGCGATTCCCTGCACCCTTGCAAAACCCGTATGATTCAAACCGAAAAGACGCGAGTGCGTGAAATTGCGGTGCTGGTAGAAACCGACAGCACCTGGGGGCGCAGCATCGTGCAAGGTGTTGCCAACTATTCAGATAAGCATGGCCCCTGGCATTTGCTTGTCGCGCCGCGAGATTACAGTCATCGCTGGTCATTGCCTGATCGCTGGCGTGGCGATGGGATCATCGCGCGGATTAGTTCCCCTTTGCAGTTGGATGAAATCATCAATTCCAAGCTCCCGACGGTGAACGTCGACGACGTGTTTACCGATCTGGCAGGCATCGAGCGAGTGCAGACCGATGAAGCCAAGCGTGCCCAACTGGCGGTCGATCATTTTCGTGAACGTGGTTTCAGTCAATTTGCCTATTATGCACCCCCAAGCACCGAGTACTCCAAGAGCCGGGAACATGAATTCATGGCTGCGTTGGAAAACGATGGCTTCGACTGCCATGTCTATCGCCCCGGCTATCGTGTGAGTCGTCGAGTTGACCGCGATGAGCAACACAACCGTGTTTTCCGTTGGCTCGGTGGGCTTCCCAAACCGGTTGCGGTTTTAGCCATAGATGCTCGTCGGGCTCGTGATCTCGCGGAAGTATGCAACATCGAAGGGATTGCTGTACCCGACGAAGTGGCGATTTTGGCAGGCGATACCGACGATTTGCTCTGCGAGCTATGCACGCCGCGGCTCTCAAGCATCTTGGTGGCTGGTCAGAGAATTGGTTTTGAAGCCGCTAAGCTACTCGACGAAATGATCCGAGGGAAATCAAACCACACCGAACCCATCCTGGTTCAGCCGCTGGGAGTGATCGGCAATCAATCGACCGACGCGATGGCGATTGGGGATCCTTTGATCGTCAAGGCCATGCGTTTTATTCAAAATTATGCTTTTCAAGGCATCGTGGTTGATGACATTCTCCGCGAAGTCCCCGTATCGCGTCGCTATCTGGAGCTCCAGTTCAAACGCTACTTTGGCCGACTGCCTGCCGAAGAAATCCGTCATTTACGCCTCGAACGTGGCAAAGAGTTATTGACGCAAACCGATGATTCCGTGGAATCGATTGCCACGGTTTGTGGCTACGCCGGTGCCACGCAATTCGGCGTCGCGTTTCGCAAACGCTATGGCCTGACGCCTCTCGCGTTCCGTAAGCAGCTTCATCAAAGCTAATTGGCCTGCGATTTTCCGCAATAATATCATGGAACTGCGGAAACAGTCTGTGCGCTTTTAGTGGAAAGAATTGCGCAGATTCATTTTGTGCTCGCTCGGAAACTGGCTAGCATACGAGAGTTGGAAATTGCCCAGCGATTACCCGCTTTTCTCTGTCCCATCATCTGTGTCGAGGGGTGTCTAATGAAGAAACTGTTGTTTCCGCTACTCTGTTTAACCATCGTATTTCAATTTTATGGCTCGTTGCAGGCCGCCACACTCACCGCTCTATCAACTTTTGGTGGGGGAGATGGTTGGATTGCTCCGGGGGATCATCCTCGAGTTCAGAATGACAACAACCAGCGTGGACTCGCCTACAACCCTGTATCAGGCAATGTGTTGCTGGTCAGTCGCACGGGTGGAACTTTTGTCCAGAAGTTTGATGGTGTCACCGGAGCCGATGAGGGGACTCTCGATGTGACTGGAATTTCCGGCGGTACTTTTGCTCTTAGCACGATTGGCGTTGCCAGTGACGGCGCTATCTTCGCAGCCAATTTGGCCAGTCCCGCTTCAAGCACGAGTCCTTACAAAATCTATCGGTGGGACGACGAAGCCGCGACTCCGACACTTGCCTTCTCGGGTGCTCCGCAAGCTACCCGATACGGTGACACAATTGATGTCACTGGCAGTGGCGTCAATACGCGTATCATCGCTGGTCATGGGACTCCAGCCAACAACTTTTCGATTTTTACAACTGCCGATGGTAGTAACTTCACTGGCACATCGGTTGCGATTCCACTGTCACCTGCTCCAGGTGGAACCGTTTCGAGCTCTTTCCGTCTTGGGCTCACCTTTACAGACAATGATACCGTCGTAGGACGTGGCGATGGTGCCAATACGCGTGTCGTTGATATCGCTGCGGGATTGACGACGGGAACACAGGTTGCGGTGAGCAGTAATGGTCAGAACACTTACCGACCAATCGATTACACGGTCTTAGGCAACGGTATTCCGATTCTTGCTATGCAGCAGATTGCTGGCGATATTTCACTAGGTATTGGCACTACATCAAGATTATTTATCTATGATATGACCGATCCGAATAATCCTGTAGAGATTGCTCAGAAAAGCAACACCACGATCTCGAACGCTAACGGTAACGCTACGGGCTCAGTGGCCATCGGTAAGACTACTTATCGTAAGGCGATTATTTACTCCTTGGATACCAACAACGGCATCCAGGCCTTTGAACTCACAACGGTGCCCGAACCAACGAGCCTGGCGCTTTGTGGTTTAGGACTTGCCGTCATGGGAGTCATGCGCGGCCGCCGCAACGGACGATAGTGACAAGTTACCCACCGTCCGCAGTCATGCTTGTTGGCTGCGGGCGGTTGGACCGACCTGAGTTACGCAGGGAAGAAATGACAAAGAATTTCGCGACCAACTTTTGCGAACGCTTTCGTTGACTTCGGGTGGACAAGCTTTCAGCCGAGAATACGATCCAAACAAACATCCTGACGGAGATATGGCGATGACAGCCCGTAGGTTTACCAGTTGTGTGTTGGTCTTATCTTGTGTTTTATCGATGAGTGTCGGAGTTCAGGGCGTCGATTTTACCGAAATCGCTCGTTTTGATATCAGTGCCACGGGGAATCCGACGGTTGCACCCGGCGATCCCTTGCCTCCCCCTGATCAGGACTTTATCGGCGTGAACGCCGTGGCCATGGCTTGGAGTGGCTCGAAGCTATACATCGCCGGCTTCAACAACAGCGGTCTTCAGCCTCCTTCGGTGAATGCGGTCACCAGCATTATCGAAATCACCAACGCCACCTCGACTGGGCTGGTGACCCCGACTTACAGTTCGTTGATCAGCACCCAGATTACTCCCTCACAACGTGGATACACGGGACTCGATCTAAATGCCGACGGGACACGTCTGGCAGCTTCGTTTAGCGACGGGTTTGCCAACACGTCACCCGAAGGGCCAGCCGTGGATGGTTTGCAGCTTTTTGATACCAGCGATAATTCGCGACTGTGGTCATACGCCGAACGTGGGGATAGTGGCGTGGCCTTTGATCCTGGGTTTCCTGGGGGAAATGCGGCCCAAGGCACGGGCGTGGCCTATGTGGAATCGTTCGGCAGTGGACGACGAGCTTTGCTCGATGCGGCCACGGGGGCGGACATCTGGACACCGACCGATGGCATGATTTGGATTCCTAATGGTGGAAACGCTGGTAATGCCCGCGACATCACGTTCGATCCCGATACTGGTGACATGTACATTCGATCAAATAATGATTTGTTCTTCGCCAAACGCACTGGCGACAACACCACGGATCAATCTCAGAACCTCAAGATTGTTGATAATACGGATAATGTCTTTGGGAACTATCAACATCTGGCGTTTCTCAACACAACCAGTGATGGTGACTTCGTGATTTACAATAATCGTGCTTCCGGAGGGGGTGGCCAAGATTTCTTCACGGTTAATCAGCTTGTAACTCCGACCGGCACCCCGCAGGCGATGAACTTCACGTGGTTACCGAATGCCGATAGTTCTGCCTTTCTGCCAGCGACCGGAGCTGCTTGGTATGACTACGATTTTGATCCTGTAACACAAACCTTGGCCCTTTTGGATACCTCGAATCGTTTGGTCCACATCTTCCAAGTCGGCACGCAAAGTGGACTTCCCGGAGACCTCAACGGCGATGGAGCAGTGACCGGGCGAGATTTCCTAGCTTGGCAACGAGGGGAAACCAGTCCCGCTTTCGACGCGAATGCACTCGCCGAGTGGCAAGGGGCGTACAACGGTGGTGCTTTAACGGCTTTGTCGGCCGTGCCTGAGCCAAGTTCGCTGACTATTATCGCAGCAGCAGTGGCTTGCCTCGCGGGGCTGAAACGTAGCAGCCGCTGAGTGTTCGATTAACTCGTGGGTGCCTGTCAGGGGTAGCAGGCACCCATGAATAATTTTGCGTTAGATCGTGAAGATTAGTTAAGGACGACATGCGTTTTGCAGCGTCGCCCGTGGCGAGAATTACTTAACATCGGAAGTGAGCCGTTGCCATGTCACTCGTTCGTCGCTCTCTCAGCAAACAAGCATTCACGCTCGTTGAATTGCTGGTCGTGATTGCAATCATCGGTGTGTTGGTGGCTTTGTTGCTCCCGGCCGTGCAAGCGGCTCGCGAAGCCGCGCGGCGTGCCCAGTGCAGCAACAATCTCCATCAGATGGGATTGGGCGCGCAAAATTACATGTCGACGAAACGTGAATTACCGATGGGGTATGGGCGAGTGTTGGAGGATGTGACCGACGCGCGTCGCACCTTCGTCAAGACGGGGCTCTTTTCCGAGATCCTCCCTTACATGGAACAACAAGCCGCTTACAATTTGCAGGATCGCGATTTCTATACCACGAGCACGCCCTATTACAATGACCCGGCACGCGATCACTTGGTGGAAACCTACATCTGTCCTAGTTGGCCTTATGATCGAGTTAATCAATCCGCGCCTCCCAATTTTGAGTATCGGCTGGGAGCCATGGTGACCTACGCGGGTGTTGCGGGGGCTATTCAACCGGGTCAGACGACGATTTCCTCTGGCGAAGGCGCGATCCCTGATAATGGTGCTTTCACGATGCAAAAAGCGGGACCGGGTAAATTCGACCCCCCCATTGGCAAGGCTCGCGGACTCGGTGAAATCACCGATGGCCAAAGCAACTCGATGCTGATTGGCGAATACGTACACGTTAACTGCCAATTTCAGGAAGTCGTAACGGAAGACGTTCCGGGGAATGTCCGTCCTTGGTATGTGGCTGGTTTTGGCGATGTCCCCTATGCAATGAAGGTCCTAGAAAATGCCCCCAATATCTGTATGCACCGGCAAAATACTCCTGTCCTGCTCTGTCGAAAACCTAGTCGCACGGGATAATCATGATGTTGTGTGTCAGGACTCGAAGTGTGATTTCGCGTGACTGAGACCAGAAGGTTCTCGCCCGCAGGGCGGATCCCATCGAGCGTTTGATCATGCTGTTGACGG
>NZ_JBGSQY010000069.1:0-13348 GCF_041737835.1 Bythopirellula sp.
ACCAGACGCACCGCATCTCGCTTAAACTCATCGCTGTACGTCGGCCGCTGTTGCTTCGCTTGTATGTCCATCTATCGGACCTCCTTCGAGAACCATTATTCCGGCTCCCGCCACTGTCCGAAAGTCCTGGGCTATCGCAACCCTGGCCAGCAATCAAGTGCTTTTGGAATCAGGCGATGGTACCGAGGGCATTTCTATTACACTCGGTGATGCTGATCTTGATGGAATAAGAAATGATATCAGGTTTCGAGTGTTGGGAACGGTGGGAGCGGAAAGCGGCGCCGAAGGCGTAGTTAATGAATTGACCATTGATGCCAAGGCAGATCGTTTTGCCAATTTGACTTCAGACTACGTTCACTTAGCTGCTGTTTATAATGATGATCCCGAGAATCGTTATGCCGAAGTGTATGTCAACGGTGCCTTAGCAGGAAGAATCAACGGCCTATTAGGTGCCGATGAGAGCATCCGCTGGGACGGCTATGACTATGCGGGCCTGGGCAATGTTGGTGGTGATGGGCTGGGGGGCAACGGTGGAACAGGTAACCTTCCGTTTGCTGGAAGTGGGCTTCGGGGAAGCATGAAAGCGGTGCGATTTTATAATTACGCCATAACAGGCTTGGATATCCAAGAGAGTTACAATTCAGTATTACATCCGGTTGATTTTGGGACGCACTCCAAAAGCGGTGATATCGCGTTCCCGACGGTACGCCCCTCGGACGTCAGTATTAGCGAGCTCACATCGCCGAACCTGTTGGTCATGCAGGAACGTGTTGACACACTTGATGCGTCTTTGGCGGTTGATAGTTTGATCAACGGTGCAACAATACTGGATCAAAATGTATTAGGAACCCCTGGCGTGTTGGCAGCCGGGACGACATTCTCCAGTTATTTGTTCCATTTCGATCCTGAGGAAGTTGGTTCAGATATAAGCAACGTAACGGGATCACTCACATTTAGTGGCCAAATTCTGGGCGTCATTTGGGATTCGAACCAACTCGCCGCGACAGACAGCTTGTTAGGTTCGATTGGAAACTATGGCAACGAGAATACGCGAGGATTCGATTTTGGCCATGGAAGTAGTTTGGAATTTGCCCCAGATCAGCAAACTATGACTTTTGACCTCGCGGTGCAGAATGACTCGATGCTTCAATTTCGTGTATTGACGACCGTAGTTAATCCAATAACTCCGTCGGCGGATTTGAATGGCGATGGCCGCCTCGATAGTGCCGATTTGATTGCCTGGCAATCCTCTTATGGTCTCGATGCGGGTGCGGATGCCGATGGTGACGGCGATACCGATGGCCGTGATTTCTTAATCTGGCAACGGCAATATCTCCCTGATCCAGCTCCAAATGCGGATTTTAATGGCGACCAATTTGTCGATGCTCTCGACCTGGAAATTTGGCACGGGGCGTTTGGGCAGAACAATCTTGGTGACGCCGATGGAGACGGCGACAGTGATGGACGCGACTTTCTACACTGGCAACGACAATTCAACGCCGCGACGGCCGATTTTAATGGCGACGGAATCGTTGATTCGGCTGATCTCGCCGCTTGGCAAGCCTCCTATGGAGTGGACGACGGCGGCGATTCCAACGGCGATGGCGATAGTGATGGTCGTGATTTTCTGTACTGGCAGAGAAACGCGCATAACCACACTCAACTCGCAGGGCTATCTGTTCCCGAGCCAAGCTCATTACTCCTAGGCAGCAGCTTGCTCGCCATCGGATTATTGTTCCGTCGTCGTGTAGCCTAATCACTCACACACGACGATCCAACCGTTCGCGCGAAACCATTCGCAGAACCACGCGTGCTTCAAAGGATCACGGCGTGCCATGTCGAGGGGAATTCGCTTGGCGATCTGAAACCCGGCCGCATGCAAATCCGCGGCAAGTTCGCGCCAGCGAAACACATGTAGGAACATGCTCGGCAGTCCGCGGTACGGAAACCATTTGTCGCCGATCTCCACGTCGCGCGAGAACGGCGCACTGCACAGATTCTTGACGAGCCACAAGGGTCCGCCGGGGTCGCGCAAGTTGTACCAATAGTTGTGGACGTGCAGCACAAAGCGGCCACCCGGTTTCAAGATTCGCCTAAAGTGCTGCAGCGCACGGCGGCGATTGGCTCGGCCGCGAATCATGCCCAACGTGCTGAACATGCACATCGCGTTATCAATCGACTGATCCGCGAGGCAATCGAGTTCTACAAGATTCGCTTGCACGCATTGAATCGGCAGCTGTTCGAGTTCCGCCTTCTCTTGCATGATGCGCAACATGTGCTGCGACAAATCGACGGCAAGCCCTCGATGGCCGGCTCGCACCAGAGGTACGAGCGCTCGGCCTGTGCCACAGCCTAAATCAGCAACCAGACCCAATGTGCGAAAGCTTTCAGCCAGAACCCGCTCGTCATGTTCGAACAGTGTGTTGAAGGCGAAGTAATCGTCGTAGTCGTCGGCAATGGAAGGGTGATGCACGTAATCCCACGTCGCGCGCGACACCCCGGCAGGGAGCTTCCAGGTTGGTCGGTCATGTTCGGGCATCGTCAGCCTTTGATTAGCAGAATTACCGTTTCGAAATGTTGGGCAGCAAAAGGTATAGCACCGGCAATTCTCAGCTAAATTCAGCCAATTGTGGCTTCATTGTGACCGCAGTATAATCAGCGGTTTGGTTTTCACCCACCACGGCCAGCAGGGTGAACGCGCCCGCCGAAGGCCGATTTTTATATTATGTTCGTCGAGCCCCCTGGGGGGCCGCGACGGTCGATTTTCCAAATCGCAAAGGAGAAATAGAGTGGCAATTCGAGTAGCAATCAACGGGTTTGGACGCATTGGCCGTCTCACGTTCCGCAATCTGCACGCCCGGTCGAGCGAGTTCGAGGTCGTGGCAATCAACGACCTGACCGACAACCAAATGTTGGCCACGTTGCTGAAATACGACAGCACGCACCGCCGTTTCCCAGGCACCGTCGAACACGATGCCGAGCACCTGATCGTTGACGGCAAGAAGATTAAGGCTTTGGCCGTCCGCAATCCGGCTGAACTCCCCTGGGGCGAGATGGGCGTCGACGTCGTCGTCGAAAGCACCGGCATTTTCACCGGTCGTGCCAAAGACGGCAAAGCCGGTTACGACACCCACCTGGAAGCCGGTGCCAAGCGCGTTGTGCTCAGCGCTCCCGCCAAGGATGGTGCCGACCTGACCTGTGTGTTGGGCGTCAACGACGACAAGCTGACCCCCGACCTGAAGTGCATTTCCAACGCCAGCTGCACGACCAACTGCTTGGCTCCCGTGGCCAAGGTGCTGCACGAAAAGTTTGGCATCGTGAAAGGTCTCATGACCACCGTGCATGCCTACACCAACGATCAGCCGACTCAGGATCAGCCTCACCAAGATCCTTATCGTGCCCGTAGTGCTGCTCAGAATATCATTCCGACTTCGACCGGTGCCGCTAAGGCCGTGGGCTTGGTAATCCCCGCCCTGCAAGGCAAGCTGACCGGCATTTCGCTTCGCGTGCCCGTGCCAACCGGCAGCGTGGTCGACCTGACCTGCATCATGGAAAAGAATGTGACCAAGGAAGAAGTGAACGCCGCAATGAAGGCCGCCTCTGAATCTGGTCCCCTCAAGGGCTTCTTGGGTTACACCGAAGACCCCATCTGCTCGACCGACATCATTGGTGACGATCGCAGCTCCTTGTTTGCCGCCGACTGGACGCAAGTCATGGACGGCAACATGCTCAAGGTCGTGAGCTGGTACGACAACGAATGGGGCTACAGCTGCCGCACGGCGGACCTGATCGCCCGCATCGGCAAGTGGTAAGCCGCCGTCAAAACCTAAACGACAACAACCTCGGTCCAATTGGGCCGAGGTTTTTTTGTTGAGTTTCACCTGCCCATCTATGCTAAGCTACGACCGATATCGTCGGGTAGAAGTGCTATTATCCCCGGGTAGCGAGCAAAGTCTTTCACATTGAGCGTGACAATGTGTTTGATTCCAACTGTTTCCATCAAAGCCACGAGTCGTGAGTCGTGGACAGACAATCCCTGAATAGAGTGGTCCACTAGGAGCCTTCGCCATGCTTGATAACTGGCCGTGCTTTCCAGGTGAATAGTTCCAAACCGCTCTAGAAATTGGACTCGTCGTTCGGTGGTCGTTACAGTTTGCCCATAACCACCCCGAGCCGAGGTGGGGCGTGTCGATACATTCCAGAACTCAGCGATATTTTGTGAACTCATCGCCAAGGAGTGGCTCGCTGCGCGAAGCAGCTGTAAACCCTGTCGAACACTATTATGAATTGGATCGGAACGATCAAAGAGGCGCAGCAAGACGCCGGTGTCCACTAAGTACTGCATCAATCGTGATCCGCATAGATATCGGCGCGCGAGAAATCTTCGGGAAGTGAGGGACCATCGAGTAGCAAGCTTTCCAGTTGCGATTCGAAATCATCTACGGTGTCAGGTGCTACGGAGATTCTCTTGTCACTGGAAGCTCGCACAGTCAAAGACACTGTGACATGTTCGGCGAGTGAAACACTCTGCAACGGACGGAACATGCCGTTTTCATAGATGGCGGTGATTTCTTGGCTCATATTGCAAGTATACCCGACGTTTGGAGTTGTGACAAAAACGAAGCATTCCGCCGCACTGTGGCCCTGATTCTAGGCCTCAAAACTCCACGTGATACTTCTCGGTCATCTTACGTCTGATGTCGGCGGTGCCTTCTTCGATTCCTTTGAAGCCTTCAACGCGGGCGTAGTTGGCATCAGCCATTGCACTGGCTTTCATGCTCGCCCGGTCAGCGGCGCTTGTTCGTGCGCCGGCGTAGGGATCACCGATTTCGTTGCCAAAATAACCGTAGCTGACCGAGTAATTGGCGTACCCGCCGCCACCCATGCCGGCGGTATCCACGCCATAAGCCACGCCCCCTTGCCGTTTGGTGAGGGCCATTCCACGGAGCGTGTTGGCGACTTTCCCGCCGTAATCGAGCAGCTCCTTATCGACGTTCAAAATCGGCATGCGGTCGATCTTGCGGGCGTAACGCTCCATCACCGCCGCCGAGGCTTTGTTGCCGCGCAGCTCGCGGCGCAAGTCCTTGATGAGCACGTCGATTGAACGGTAGTACGTGATCGAACTATCGCGCATTACACTTTCCGAAGCTTCTTCGGTTGGTTGGCCCTCACCGGTGGTATCCTTGAGCGTGCTGAATTTGGTGGAGGGCAGCTCGATCACGCTGAACACTCGCCGTAGGTCGTCTTGCGAGAGCGGTCCCTGCATGTGAATGGCCTTATCTTTGACTTCGATTGTCCACGACTGCATGCCTGCTACGTTGGCCCCAAAATCGTCGAGCACGGCGAAGACCAGTTCCTTGGCGATTGCCTTGATGGGCGTAATGTCGGTACCAAAGTCGATCCGCAATTGGGCTTGGGCCGTTTTGCCGACCGCCACGCGCAAGGTAGCGCCGCGCAGGCTGGTCAAAATTGGCAGCACCTCGGCGGCAGTCAAATTCGCCTTCTGAAACAGGGGCGAATCTTCGATGCGCTGCTGGGCCGAGTGCGGCTGCACCACGTCGGCGAGATCGATGGCCAGCAAAACCTGAATCTGTTCGTTGGTGAGTCGCGACGCTTCTTCTAAATATCCGCTAAGCTGATTCGCGGTGCTGGCCTTGGCTTTCTTCACCCAGTGAGAGACAAACTGCCGCTCGGCAGGAAATAGTACGCCGAGCACGTTCTGGCCAAAGTCCACAAAGTAAGCATCGCTGGGGGTCCACGCCGCGGGGAGGTCGTCGATCGTGTCGACATAGCCCCCTTCACTCCGTGCGATGGCTCGCATCGAGAGCGGCTCGGTGAGTTGCATGATGCCCACTTCCCATAGCTGGGCAAAGTCGGCCGTGGGTTGCAGGGCGGCGGCAACCACCAAGCGGCTGGCCTCAGGCGGCAGAAACACGGGCCGATTGACGTAAGCGAGCTCAAGCTTTTGCCCCCAACCTTCTTGTTGGGCCAGCTCGCTGGCCAACGTCTTTTCCACGTCGATCAGCACCAAGGCATTGGCGGCTGCCGGAACTTTCAAAAGTAAAGGATCAAACTCACTCGCTTGAAGTGTCAGTGAGAGACAACCAAAAAGAATCACGGATAACCCGACACGAAAGCAAGCGCGCATAGTGAACCTCGCGAAGTCTGGCGGCAAGAAAAGTGACGCACAAAGGGGGTGCGCACTGATTGTAGCCTCCTTCAGGGCGGGCTACTATCACCGGCAACGAGAGGATTTCAGAAGCTACACAGGAAACGCTATTATTTGCGAGCCCGCCATTGGTGCTGCGGGTCTGTAGGCTTGGCATCGGCCGCCGAAGTAGTTGCTGCCTTACTGCCGATCGGACGTGACGACCATTGCTGTGCGCTGGCTGTGGTGGCAAAGCCGCTGCTTGTGCCGTTGGTGCTGTAATGCGTAGCGGCCCGCCATTGGGGCTCGGATTTTAGTTCAGCATCCGCGCCTTCGAGCGGCGACGTTTTGATCACCGGCTTTGTGCCGCGCAGGGGATTCGCCGATGTGATGTGTGAAGCCCCATCGACCTTATCATCCACCTCGGCCAGATGTTCTTCCGCTTGGTCGATGCTCACGAGGGTCGTTTGGTCAAACGCAAGCTGCGACAGCAGTTTGCGGCCGTCGGTCGTTTCCAATCGGACCCACAATTCGAGCGAACCCGTGGGTAACTCAATCCCTTCGAGCGGCAATTCCAGGTGCAAGCCGTCTCCCAGATTCGACGATTGCCAAGCGGCATTGGTTTCTTCCGGTGTGAAGTCCCAGCGTTTCACGCGCTGAGGCTTCTCTTCGCCAACGCGCATAACCATCAGGGAGACTTTGCCGTTGAAGTCGGCTGGCTCGTTGCTCGCATCACGGGCTTCCACGACCGACAGCAGGCTTGTCGTTTCCTCGGTTTCCGAGCTATTGCGGAACACGTGAGAGACGACCAATCGTTCGGGATTACGTCCCTTCGTGGGTGTGATGTCCTCTTCGAACGGTTCGACGGAATCGCCAACGGCTTCTTGTTCGACGACTTCAGTGGTTTCTTCTTCCAGTGGCGGAACATCGACTTCCGGTTCTTCGACGTAAAGTTCTTCTTCAGCGGTGGTTTCTTCCACGGCGGCGACTTGATACGCGCTCGGATCAGGAATGAACCCACCATTAGCTAATAGCGTGCCTTCCACTTCGGCTTCCGCCAACGGCGTGGCATTGTCGTAAAATTCTTCCGTGGCACCGATGGGCTCGCCGATTTCCAGTTCGGGAATCTCCAGATTCTCGGGCGATTCGTTCAGCTCTTCCAACGGCGGCTCGGGTGTCGTGACCGCGGGTTCGGGGTTGGTTTGTGGCTTATCGAGTGATTTGAGCAGCTCTTTGCTCGTGGGGCCCGAGGTGTTGCTACGCGAGCGCGGGGGAATCGCGAGATCCGGCTCCGAGGAGTTGTTGTCGATGATCACCGTTTCCATTTGAGCGCAGCGATATTGGCGGAGCTTTTCGGAATACTCCACGATGTAGTTTTCCAACTCGTAGATGTAGTCTTCCTGGGTGCGCAATTCGCTTTCGAGAATATCGATTTGATTGTCGCGAGCCGTGCGACAACCGTTGTTGGATAAGATCCCGGCGCAGAGCGCCACTGCCATGATGATGTCCATGCCGCGCAGCCCCTGCTGTTTCGACGATGAGAGAGCGTGTGCCATTATGTTGCTCGTATGAAACCCGAGAGTTTCAGATGAGAAAAGGTTCCCGACTAACGAGCAGGCGGCGCAGTCACTGCGCAAACACCCGCCACGACCATTTCTGGCGGGGAAGAAATAGGAAAATGCCCCAGCGGCGTCAAGCGAAACGCGGCTGTGCTAGCAAAGAGAGAACCCTAAAACCGGCTTAGGCCGGCTTGGGGAGTTCCATTTTTTCGACCACTTTATCGATGATGCGGTACTCAGCCGCCTCGGCCGCGGACATGAAGTGGTCGCGGTCGGTATCGCGTTCGATTTGTTCCAAGGTTTGGCCCGTATGTTCGAGCAAAATCCGGTTGAGCTTGTCCTTGGTTTTGCGATATTCGGTGGCGTGAATCATGATATCCTCGGCCGTCCCTTCCATGCCAGCGGAAGGTTGGTGGATCATGATCCGCGAATTGGGAAGCGCGAAACGTTTGCCGGCAGCTCCCGCTGCTAGCAGCAAGGCCCCCATCGAGGCCGCTTGGCCCAGGCAATAGGTGGCCACGTCGCAGGTGACGAACTGCATCGTGTCGTAGATCGCCATGCCCGCGGTGACGCTGCCGCCGGGCGAATTGATGTAGAAATGGATATCCGCCTTGGGATCGTCGGATTGCAGGAACAGGAGCTGTGCAACGATGCTGTTGGCCACGTCGTCATTCACGCCCGAACCCATCAAAATGATGCGGTCTTTGAGCAGCCGACTGTAAATGTCCATGGCCCGCTCTTCGCGGCCCGACTTTTCAATCACGAATGGTATCAGCGACATAACAGCAATCCGTTTCTAGGGAATTTCAAATCTCAAATTGCCAAATTGAACGTTGGTTTGCAAACGCGAGCAACAACCAACGATCAATCATCGTCGTCTTCTTCAGGCCCGCCGCCTAAAGAAGGCTGCTTGAGCAGGATGTCGTCGACGAGGCCGAATTCCTTGGCTTCCGCGGCCGACATGTAGTAGTCGCGGTCACAGGCTTTGTGAACCTCTTGCACGGTCTTGCCGGTGTGCTCGGCCAAGATGCCGTTGAGAATTTCGCGGGTCTTGATGATCTCGTTGGCTTGGATTTCGATGTCGGAAACTTGCCCGCCGACGCCGCCGTGGGGTTGATGAATCATCACCTTGGCGTGCTTGAGCGAGAAACGCTTCCCCTTTTCGCCACCGGCCAACAGGACCGCACCGCCGCTGGCGGCGAGGCCCACGCAGTAGGTCGCCACGGGGCAGGAAATCATCTGCATCGTGTCGTAAATGGCGAGCGTGGAAGTGACGCTCCCGCCGGGTGAATTGATGTAGAAGTGAATATCCTTGCGGCGATTTTCGCTCTGCAAATACAAGAGCTTCATCACCAATTCGTTGGCGTTGCCGTCGTAAATCTCGCCTTGCAGGAAGATGACCCGATTTTCGAGCAGCAAATCGCCGAGCGTCATTTGACGCTGGCGTTGATAATCGCGCATGGCCGCGGCCATTTGCGGATCGAAGTGAGGTGGGTAAGCAGGCGACGCGTTATATTTCATAGCTACTCCTTCAACAGGGGTAATCTTTTCCTAGCATGCGAGCCATCGGCAGACGCCTCCGGTTGTCACCCCAATTTTACCGCTGACCAGTGCCTGCGGCTATGTTCAAGCTTAATCGCTCAAGCTTCAGTGCTCTCGGCGGCTGCTTCTTTTGCCTCGGGAATCGAAGCCGCGGCTTCGCCACCACCGGCAGCCAGATGTAGCGCTTCGACATCTAGATTTTCGGGTTCATGAGGCTTGTCGGTGAACTTGGCGTTTGATTGCACAAGCTCCAACACTTTCCGCTCGATGATCTGGTTTTGCAGCACGTCCATCAGGCCGCGCTTTTCGATCTGAGCCCGCACGCGACGGGGCGATTCGCCGCTTTGCATGGCGATCAGGAAGATTTCCTTTTCGAAATCCCCTTCTTCGGCTTCGATGTTCGCTTCTTCGGCAATCCGTTCGAGGATGAAATGCTCCTTCAAACTGCGTGCCGTGGCGCTCGCGCTGTTCTGACGTAGCATGTTTTCGCGAGCACGAATTTCGGCCTCGCTGAAACCTGCACGCCGCAATTCCATGACGGTCCGCTCGAGCTCGCGAGCACTTTGCCGCTTGAGCAAGCCGGGGGGCAAATCCCAGTCGGCGGCCTCGGTGAGCAGCGCCGAAATCTGTGTACGGACCTTTTGTTGCTGATCGTATTCCAGCTGACGCTGCAAATTGGCTTTGATCGCGTCCTTGAGATCGCCCTCGGACTTGAATCCGCCCATTTCCGAGAGGAAATCTTCGGTCAGTTCCGGCAGTTTGAGCTTCTTGACTTCCAAAACCTCAAACTCAACCTTCACCTTCTTGCCACGCAACGCTTCATTCGGGGCGTCTTGCATGAGCTCAACTTCGGCTGTGCGAGTTTCGCCAGCCTTCGCACCGGCCATCAGCTTGCCGAAATCCTTGATTTCACCATCGCGGAAACTCAAGCTGGGGCGAATCCGCAGTACGCGTTCTTCGTCTTTTTCCAACTGCTCGCCATCGTGGCTGGTCGTGAGATTCACGGTGAGGAAATCTCCCTCGCCGGCAACACCTTCAAACGGCACCAACTGGCCGAAGCGGGTTAGCATTTTTTCCAAATGCTGCTCAACATCGGCGGGAGTGAATTCCCGGACAGGGCGTTCCAGCTTCGCACCCTTCCATTTGGGCATGTCGAATTCGGGACGCACTTCGATGTCGAATTCAAACGTCATCGGCCCGTCGTCGGGAACTTCGATCGAATCAAGATTCAGGTCCGGTTCGCTGATCGCCGTGAATTTTTGTTCTTCGCTGATCTGGCTCAAGCTATCCAGAAGCAGCGAACCCTTGATTTGCTCGCCAACTTCCTTGCGAAACTTGCTCTCGACGAGCTTGCGGGGAGCCCGGCCGATACGGAAGCCCGGCACATTGGCCGAAGGCATCAACTCGCTGTAGGCGTCGTTGAGGTAGCGCTCGATATCCTCGCGCGCGACGGTCACGGTCACATGCCGCTCGCAGGCGCTGGGGCTGGCGATTTTCACCTCCAGATTCAGCGGCTTACTTTCCTCTTCGCCACCGGCCTCACCATCCACGGGTGCCTCGGCGGTCAGGGTGTCCGATTCCACGTCTTCGTTTTTCTTCTTTGCCATGATCTTAATGCCTAAATCGAGATTTCGTGCCTTACGCGGTAAGGCAACCTCTGAAAAAAATCAAAGCCCGCGACCTGAGACAATTTCCACCTACGGGGCAGAAAAAGTCGGGGCGGGCTCGAAATATATGCCTGTCACTTCCAGTCAAACGGATCTTTTTTGTACCCCAAAAGTCCGGCTTGGCCAGAGTCTACCGTGACCAAACAAATCTTTCTGTACTCAGAAAGTTTGGCTTGGCCCCAGTAAGCCAGAGCGGGTGATCGGGTTCGAACCGACGACAACGACGTTGGCAACGTCGTGCTCTACCAACTGAGCTACACCCGCAGCTTGTTCTCCCAGAGAGCACCGTCCCATTGGTCGAAATGCCTCCACGCAAACAATCCCCGAATTATAGGCCACTTAGGCCATCACGCAAGGGGACTCGCCGCCCAGGATTCAAGCCAATTTCCCTGTAAAAAGCGAGCCTCCCGCGTCAGCGACTGGCCTCCCGCGCAAGCGACGAGCCTCCTGCGTAAGCAGGGGGAGCCTCCACAACAACAACCACCACTACCCCCCACCTCCAATCCATGGTTACGATAATGCAATGCTCCTCTTCAAGAAAAAATTTCTGCCCGCGATTCGTGCCGGAGAGAAGACGCAAACGATTCGGCTCTGGAAGCATCGCATGATGCGCGATGGCCAGCGGAGCTACATCCCCGGTGCGGGTTACATCACCATCGACCGCGTCGAGCAGGTGAACATCGCCGAACTCACCGACGCCGACGCAATCCCCGACGGCTTCCCCACGGCCGACTCCTTGCGCGCGGAACTCGACACCCTCTACGCCGACAAAATCGCCGCCGGCTACAACGCCTACCGAGTGGTCTTCCATCTCCAACTTTAAAAAAAGACTTTAAAAGGGAGATTTAAAAAGGGGACGGGAGTCTTAAAAAAAGACTCCCGTCCCCTTTTTACGCCAAGACTGCGCAGCTTTGCGCTGTATGCTAGAGCGCTGTGCGAAATGTTGCGACGAATGCGTGGCGGTGTGCGAGCAGTTTCCGGACGAAAAGCAGTCGCATCTTGTTACTGCGACAACGTGATCGTTAGTACCGCCGTCGACAAGTAATCAACATTCCCAGCAGCGAAAACATCGCCAGAGATGTTGGTTCCGGCACAATTCTGTTCCCGTAGACGTTAAACTCAAGTGCGATCTCGAACGTTGCAGCGGTTAGCAATTGGTAAGAACTGGTCAACACGTCGATGCGTGTGAGGCCAAAGACGGCAAGATCGGTCGTTCCCACGCCAGGTGCCAGAAATAGGGCCGTGGAAATCAGGTCTGATTCCGTCGGCGAAATGAAAGAGCCCGTGCCGCCGTTGGGTACAAGAAAGCCGATGGATGCCATTTGCTCGATTCCGTCGGTGGCTAGTAAGGCGGCCATGGCGAGATCACCCGTCAAGTCCGGCGAGCTACCAAGCGCCACATCGAGAACATCCATCGTGACATTATTTAAAAATCCCACGGGAGGATCGCCGGGCGCGCTGTAAGAGAGGAAAGGTTGCCACTCATGATCGCCACCAGCCGGCGACACCGTACCAACGCCCGAGTAGCCAAAAGTGGCCAGCAATTCTTCTGCACCAGCCCCAGGCAAGAGAACACATGAAGAGAGAACAATCGACAGGACGGCAGTCAACAAGATTCGTGACATGTTGCGTACTCCAGTTGGAATGGATGTGCGCCACACGGTAAGATAGCGTACAAGTTGAGTGATTAAAAACAAAAGTCGTTCGAGGCGTCAATTTTTGCTACTGAGAATACTGCGATCTGAACACGGTCATCGCCGTCGGGTAGAATAAGGTTTTCACAGGAGCAATTCCATGCCAACAAGTTCCCGTGCTGCTTGCGAGCCCCAGGTCAAGTCCGCATCCTTGGCCACTTGCCGAGAATTTCGTTTAATCCGAGGAATGAAAAAAATCTCGCTTCGCGACCTTTCGAAGCACAACATCTAGTCGAGCGCGACAAGGCTTCAACGAAATCTCGTATCCGAAGTCCTAGAAAAAAGTAAAAAATTGGCCCAAAACTGACCCCTGACTCGAGGGTCGTCAATCGGCCCATTTCAGTAAGAAAAGATCTCGTGCATCGCCTGGGCGATTTGCTGGGGATTGTTGAGCATGTGCGTGAAGCTTGTCCCCAAGAGGATCATGGCAAACAGCACAATGCCGAGCCAACGCGGGTTGGGGTCCACTGTCAGGGTTTCGAGCCTCGCACTCAGGAGCGATCCCAGCTGCCGCCAGGTGCCGAGATTCTGCTTCCCGCCGCTCGCTACCAGCGACACATGGCGCATGATCTCGAAGGTCTCTAAATGGAGATGCACCCCCACGGTCGGCATCGACAGGCTATCGCCCGCCCAACGAGCCTGGGGATCAAGGCTTCGGGCTGCTTCGGCCAGCACGGGCCGCAGTTCTTCGCTGCTGATGTTGTAAATCACCAACCGCGGCCGCGCCAGCAGCACCGC
>NZ_JBGSQY010000032.1:0-114392 GCF_041737835.1 Bythopirellula sp.
CGCTGTTGGTGTTGGCCAATGGAGCACCGTGACCAACGGCAGCAGTGTTGCCAGCCTGAAACTCTTGCGGCAATGACTTCGGTTTGTCTTCTACTGTTGCCATGACTTATCAAGATTGCTGATTTGTTATTGAGACTGACACCCGCATCTAACGGCCTCCAGGTGTCAGGCCATCACTGTTGTGCCTTGTTTTCCAGTGCTATTCTCGATTTGGCCAACGGACTCAATATCCGCAGTGCTAATTAAGTCGTGATTCGCTGGCATCACGTTTGATTGGTTCGGCTCACTGGTCAAATTTTCAGTATCAGTTTTGTTAATCCCACCATACCCCTGGATCAGCGTTATTACATCAGCGAAATTGTCAGCCTTCGTCTTCACTGGTCCGATAGTCACTGTCCCGTTGCTAGGCCACCAGTTGGCTATCCGGTGCTTACCCTTGTTGAACATGACATGGCAGTGGTCCCAGCGTTTCCCGCTCACTTGGCTGACTCTCAGGTCCAGGCCATGCGCTGCTGCTTGCTGCTTGTACTCAGCAAACTTGTTATCCACTTTGAGAGCTTCGCCCCGTTTGGGCCTCGCAGTGGCGGCCTTCTTCGTCATCAACTTTCCCCGGCTTGTTAGCCTTCTTCCACAGCGGGAGCAACACGGAGCAAGCAGTCCCTTCTTCCACTCAGAACGCCGGGTGTTGGTCACTGTTTTGCAGGATTCACAAGTCGACTGATACATTTGGAAAACCTACTGAGGGGTCTGAGCGTACCTCCCCCTTGGAATCTGGCGTTGCGACTACTGTGTCTGCTAAACGAGCCTTGCGGCCAACCGTCAACGCTCACTGTCGTTGCTTGCTGTTAGTCCAAGTGGGGACAACTACTAACAGCAATTCCGGTAACTCCGATCTTCCACCGCGTCACGAGAAGTCTTTCAACCGCTCGTGCGTCGAGACACCACCCATCACAGTGGCACGGGTCGCATGGTTCGTTCGTAGGCATTCCTCACCATTTGCAAGATTTCCTACTTGTTGGGAACCTATGTTGCGATATAATTATCGCAGTCGATGCTTCCACTTTCGACATATGTCAACTTGATCGCCGCCAAGTGAGTCAAATTGACACTCTGGTATTCAACCGCCACGGGAATCAGCACCCGTGGCGGTTTTTGTTTGTTCTTCTAGCGTGTCCGCCTGCGATTCCAGCCACGCGGCGATATTGCGAATCTCACGCGCAATGCCTTGGGGAGAATCATCAACCGACAGATAGTTGTGTCACGACTGGGCCTCCCGTAATTCAGGGTTAATGGTCTCTGAAATCTTTCCCAAAAACTTTTCGGCAAATTCTCTTTGCTCTGACTCGGAACACAATCTCCAGCAGCGGAGGAGTTCTTGCAGGCGGGGTTTTCTGACCCTGCCAACCCGCGCTAGTGCTTTTGAGAGGCTCAGCTTTCCTTGCTCGACTTCTGCGACAAGATCGTCGGAAGCGAACCGCAGTAGTTGATCGGCTTCGTGAATTGCTGCTGTCGACAGGCCCATTAGCTCTGCGACGGCTTTGGTGGAATTATGCTTGCCGTCGGTACGTCCAAGGGACGGCTTCAGCATTCTGAAATCGTTCTTGAGCCTGACGGCGATCAGAGCGCGTTGACTGCGATTAAGCCCTTCAGCCCGCTTCTGTTCGGCGGCTACATGGTCGATAAGTTTCATTAAAAGTGCTCCTTCACTCCGGGTCTCAGGCGTCCCTTGTGTCGTTTCGTCGGCTTCGGTGCTGGCGGTTGCGAAGATCGTCGCCGTTCAAAGTCTGCGACATCCTCTAGGCGGATTCTCCAAAGTGGTCTACGTCCTGAATCTGAAACATTGATTGCGGCCAGTTCGCCACGCTTAATCCAGCCTAGAACACGTTCATGCTTTACCCCCAGACGACGAGCATATTCGGGCGGGCTTAGGGTTTCTTGCATAGGTTGGCCTCCCCGTGCAAAGCAAACCGGGCAGCTCGTGCAGCTACTTTGTATGGAACGCCTTTACGCATCAACACGCTGCAAATAATCGCTGCGAACGTGCCTTGCAGATCGTAGGTTCCGCCGATTTCTTGGATGTTAGCATCGCGAAGCAGGCGATTAAGCACTACTTCGTTGAGGCGAGTGACTTGCTGAAGCTCGGCGTGCGTAAAGCAGTCCCGGCCATCGCCCACCCTCTCGAATAGCTTCGCAAAGTGGCACAGGTCGATAACGTGAAACTCAGCACCCCCGCCTTGTTGGGCTGGGTCAGGCGTGAAGATCGCTTGATCGGATGCCAGCCAGACTTGACGGCGAGTGGCGACTAAATACCGCATGCCCGCATCAATGGCGGTTTGTAGATGGCTCGGCACTTCGGCAAAAAAAACAGACATCGGCTTGATTCCTTTTGTGCTGAAAGAATCATTACCGATGTCTGATTTGGCGTCTGTGACGGCAAAGTGACGACTTTGTCACATTAGTCTGCGATACCCTCGATGATTGTCCTTCATCTCCACGAACCCCATCGAGCGCAACGGAAACGCAGGGCGAAGATGCTTGCGGATAACATCGTTTGAATGCAGCCCGTTCAACTTGTCTTCGATTTCACGACCGGAAAGAAACTCTTCTCTGTCGAGTACAGCAAGAATCTCGCGCTCGACTTGCTTCAGGCAACTTGTATCTGGTCCCTGTAACATCCTCACCGCATCACGCAAAGACACATCCGCAGCGGTCGAACGGTTCATTCCCCCTTCGGTACACAACCAGTCTGTGACTTGATCGTAGGTTTCGAGCTTTCGACCAAAACGCTTTGCCCAGAGATGGCGAATAGCGGCGAGATCATTCCCCGCCAAGGCATCGCCAACCAGGGCGAGAGCTTTTTGCTTGTCTTCACTCATCGCCCCGCCCTCCCTTCACGGGCTGCCATGCAGGAGCATCGGCACCACGACGAAACAACCAACGCCGGACATGATTCGACACCGCAACGAGTCGATCATCGTCACGGCCTTCGATGTAGCTTTCGCTGATATGGCTAGACGCATGACCCATCAAAACATTACTGGCACCAGCATCACCGGCACCGTCGCTGACAGTTCGATGGCAATGGCGTAGGCTATAAAAACTCAAACCCGGTCGGTACATCCCCAGCGAGTCCAACAGCGAGCGGAAGTTTTTCGACAGTGGCGAGTCTGCCGAATCCGTTTTCGACCATGCGTAGCCAGTCTCCTGAAGTAGCGCCAAGCCTTCAAATTCGGGCCGTGCGGGCTTGGGGTTTATTGCCATGGCTTCTTTCAAGGCGGCAGTCGTCTCAGGCCACAACGGGCATTTTCGAGCTACTGAAGTTTTCGGTCGTGGGAACGTCGCCCAGCCACGGCGAAGATCGAGGGCGGCAGTCTTCAACTTGCCGATGTCGCCATTGCCATACCCGGCGTTAATGCCCAGCAAGATTGCCGCCCGCATCCCAGGTGAAGCAGCCTTCAGCAGTCGCCGGATTTGGCGTGCCGTGAACATCCTCTCACCCTTCGCCTGACGATGTTCCCGTAGCACCTTCAGGGATGGCCGCTTGAATGTCGAACCGAACTTAACTGGCCGGTCGATCAGATCGTCCTTGTAGGCAAAATTAAACACCACCTTGATTCTCGTGATTTCGTTCCCCAGGGTCACGGGGCCACTTTTCTCGGCGATGTCAGATCGCAGGTTCCGAAAATCAGCGGGTGTCAGGTCGACAACAAGCCGGTTCTTGCCAAAGGCCTTGATAACCCGCTCGCAGGTCCGCTCGTAGTCGTCCAGGCTACGCTTCGATAGTTCTCCAGCCGCCACCATTTTTTCCTTGGCGTCGTAGAATTCGTTGCATAAATCCTGAACCGTCAGCCCGTCGGTACGTGTCCTAGGTTCGCGGCCTGCGAGAAGATCGTCCTTTTGATCGAGCCACAGATTGTTGGCTGCCTCTCCCTTGGGGTCGGTTTTCCACGATCCAAAGTAACGGAGTTGGCCCTTTACCTTTTTGGCCCATCGACCGGAGGCATGCGGGAAGAGTGGGAAGTCTTCACGGGGCTTACTTGGACGCACTTTTGCTGTAGAATCAGCCATTCGTTGCACCTCATTCGTTTAACAGTGAGTAGGTGTGACTGACACCCGTTGGCCGTAATCCAGCGGGTGTCACTTAGATGGCTTTATTGTAGGGTGGTGTCAGATCGGGAGTCAACTAGAAAACGACAACCAGAAAAAATCGACGTAAACCCTTACAGAATAAGAACTAGAGCCCGTAGCTCAGTCGGTAGAGCATCGGACTTTTAATCCGTGGGTCGTGGGTTCGAATCCCGCCGGGCTCAGTTTTTTTCTTTTCCCAGCCTATTCGCCGCGGCTGCCGCTAAGCCACTTAGCAAGAACAAGCCCACGAGGTTGGGGAAAATCTGTAGGGCGTTGAGAATATCGCCCCAGGCCCACACGGTGTCGACTTTGGCCACCGCGCCAAAGGGAATCAGCACGCAGTACAGCCAGCGGTAGGGCATGATGATTCGCGGGCCGAAGAGGTACTCCAAGAATTGCTCGCCGTAGAAGGCCCAGCCGATGAGTGTCGTGTAGCCGAATAAGAGCACTGAGATCGCCAGCATCCAGCCACCCACGGTCGGCATCGCCATGTTGAAAGCATCGGCCACAACAGCCGCACTGGTTTCGCCTTTGTTCCATACACCGGTGAGCAAAATCGACAAAGCGCTGATCGTTGAAGTGACAAAGGTGATGATGAAGACTTCCATCACTGCGTTGAGACCTTGCTGTTCCGGTCGAGAACTTTTGGCCACGCCATAGACGACCGCCGCGGTGCCGTAACCCGCTTCATTGGCGTAGGCCCCGCGTGCGAGACCGTAGCGCAATGCAGTCCAGATGCTCACGCCCCCCGCCACGCCAATGCCGGCGCGAAAGGAAAACGCTTCACGAAACACGAGCGACAACACTTCCGGGAGAGCGGTGATATGCATGCCGATCACGATGAGCCCGCCCAACAGGTAGAGCCCCACCTTGAGCGGAGTGAGCCACTCGGCCACGCGGCCAATCGACTTCACCCCCCCCACGATCACCAGCCATGTCAGCACGGCCAACACACAACCGATGGCAAACCGATTGGGATTGATATTCGCGCCCCACACGATCCAATCATCGAATTTCACGACCGAGCGATCGAGTTGGCTCCCCACGGCGACCGCCACGGAGTTGGGCTGAGTGAGTGGTGTGGTGAACAAACAGGCGAGTCCGGCGATCAGCGCGAATATCCACGCGAGGGCGGGCGACTTGATGCCATCGCGCAAGTAATACATGGGGCCGGCTAATGTTTGCTCGCCGTTGGAGATGCGGAATTCCAAACCCAGCACGGCTTCGGCGAATTTGACTGCCATCGCAAAGAAGCCATAACACCAAATCCAAAACAAAGCGCCCGGTCCGCCGGATACAATGGCCGTGGCGACACCGGCAATATTCCCCGTGCCAATCGTGGCCGCCAGCGCCATCATGAACGCCTGAATGGGCGAGAGCGCACCGGTGGTGCTCGATTGCTGTGACCGGAGCATCGTGCGAGCGGCTTCGGGCAAACGAACAAGTTGGACAAATCCAAGGCGGAACGTGAAGAACAGTCCGGTAAACAGCAGAATGCCGACGGTCCAGGGCATGAACATCGCATCGGCGGCGGACTGGATCAGCGCGGAAAAATAATCCATCAATCTCCCCAGGCCGCCAAGCTCTCAATTGGTTGAAATCGTGGCCGCATTCTAACGGCTGTGACGTGTCGGGGGAAGTTGAATGAACGAGTGGATACGCGTGTTAAATCTTGGCTTTTCGCGAAGTAGAAACTTGAAAGCAGAGCATGGTGTGAGCAAGATAACGACATCCCTAATCACCATTCACGCCCCTCATGCGTTCGCAAATTCTGCTTAGTCTTGCAGCTTTAATCAGCCTGTTGGCCAGCAGCATTCTGACAGCTGAAGAAGCTCAAACGCTCCGGGTGTTGAGCTACAACATCCACCACGGCGAGGGTCGCGATTATATTGTCGACCTGGAACGGATCGCCCGCGTCATACGTTCAGCGAAACCCGATCTCGTGGCGCTGCAAGAAGTGGATTCCGGCACGGAGCGAACCCTGGGGCTTGATCAACCGCAGGAACTTGCGCGACTGACGGAAATGAACGTCCTCTTTGGCGATAACATTCCGTATCAAGGGGGACGCTACGGAAACGTGCTGTTGTCGCGGTTTCCGATTGTGAGACATGAGAATCACCCGCTTCGGAGTTATTACGATGGTGAACAACGGGGCGTATTGGAAGTTGAAATTCAATTGCCGGATGACGAAGCGCTGCTGTTATTCGCAACACACTTCGATTCCCGCCCCAACAGTTGCGAACGGCTCGCTTCGGCCAAAGAAGTGAATGCCCTGATCGAGAATCGCGGCGACACCCCTGCCCTGCTGATCGGCGATCTGAATGCCTTACCGCAAAGCCGCACGCTGCGGATTCTTGGGCAACACTGGACGCGAGCGGGCTGCCGTTACGCACCGACGTATCCGGCGCCCTGCCCCTACAAGCAGATCGACTACGTGATGTTTCGCCCAGCCAATCGTTGGCAGGTTCTGGAAACGCAAGTACTTGGCGAAACAATGGCCTCGGACCATCGCCCCACCTTCGCGGTCTTGGAACTGAGCGACTCTATCGACCAACCGAATGTCGACCAACCCAGCGACGACTAACCCAAAAACGGATCTTCGCCGCAACTGGGGCAGGCTAAGCGTTGCTGCTGTTCTTGATATCGCTCGCGTAACTCATCCTGCGATACTTCGCAGGCAGGGACGGTCTGGTCGGAAGAACGCGAAACCTCGGTGCGGTCTAGAATCTCAGTCATGGCGGATCTCCAAGTTGCTGGGCCGCCTGAATTATAACTGATCTTATGTACACTACAAGTCAGTACGAGCGAATTACCACGCCATCGGCTTGTTGCGGCGGTGGGCCATCCCGCGGACGGGACAGGGGGCGGATCGTTTCTTGAAGTTGCGCCGTTTGGCACGCGAACGATCGGGCTCGGTCGCGCTGCGATGACGAGGAGCGCGTGAAGAGAATTGGACAGACGATTCATCGTCGTTGTCTTGCAGAAACTGTTCAGCGTTCATTAGTCGTATTCCCTGTTCTAAATACCTTGCCTTATCCTGTTGCGCCCGGCCCGCGAACAGCTTGAACAGTGCCAGCAAAGGCAATGGTCGTGCCAAAACCAGCTTCATGCCAACTGAATAAACACTTAACCGATTCTAAATCCAAACGGGGATAGGATTTTCTGCCGAATTGAGCAGCCTCGTTCGCCCTCAATCCGAGGAATTTTTTCTGACTTGTCGCCTATCATGCTGGATCAAGGTGAGACATCTTGCAAAAGAGTGGATGCCACGAAAAATGTCGCAAAGTGTTTTTGGATAAACACTTAAACGCAATTGACCGCATGATCGATTCTTGACCATCAAGAAAATATAATCGCAAACCATTGCTATAAAAAGACTTACGGGCGCATCACCATATTGGGGCCATCGTTTCACCAAAATGGTGAAACTTACAATGACCCAGACGGCGAACGCCCAACCAGTGCGGCGGTGTTTTTTGGTTGCTCAAAACAGGCGTTTGAGCGCTATCTCGCTACAAACAGCTAGGTGCTAACCGGTAAGGGAAAACCATGTCGCAAGCGGGAATTCAGGCAAAAACGCCTGGGTATGGGTCTCGCTAACGAGATCCAGCGACTAGCTAAGCACTGCGGGGGAGGGAAGAGCTTATGCCTCGAAGGAAACGCCGACCATCGAGATGATGGTCATTGGGAGAACCCAAAATCAAACTTGCGGGGGTTGGGTGATTAGCGCGTTCCTATCGTCCGAGGTGTATCGACTGCTTAGAGCAAGCTCCGTGCCAGAGCCTGAAAACACCTCCTTACGCTCGAGCCAAGAAACTGCCAAAATGACACGTTTCCAGAGGCGACGCGGAAGTGAGCAGTAACTTCCTGATTCGTCAAAACCTTGGGAAAACTCGGGGGTTATCGAGACTCGCAGCGGGATTGGCGAAGCTGGCACGGTGCTTGCGTTTTGAGGTACGCACGTAGCGGTACGCCTGCCAAATTGGCGAGAGAGTTTTAACATCCGCACGATCAAATCACACTTTAATCGCGGCCGCCGACAGGTGGCCTGACATCAAATTTCCGGCTCGGTAGAGCCAGTCAACGTATTTCTGAGGAGTAAAACGTGGCCAAGTTAATGCTATTCGAGGATGAAGCACGCAAGCCCTTGGCGGCAGGCGTCGAAAAACTCGCCCGTGCCGTTCGCAGTACCCTGGGCCCCCGCGGCCGCAATGCGGTGCTCGACAAGGGTTGGGGTTCTCCCAAGGTGACCAAAGACGGCGTCACCGTCGCCGAAGACATTGAGCTCGACGATCCGTTCGAAAATCTCGGCGCTCAGTTGGTGAAAGAAGCCGCCAGCAAGACCAACGACGTTGCCGGTGACGGCACGACGACCGCGACTGTACTGGCCGAAGGCATTTTCCGGGAAGGTTTGAAGATGCTCGCCGCGGGCGCCGATGCGATGGCCTTGAGCCGTGGCATCGCCAAGGCCGTGGAAGCCATCTCGGCCGCGATTGGCAAGATTGCCGAGCCCGTCGATGTTTCCAATAAGAAGAGCCTGCAACAAGTGGCCACGATTGCCGGCAACAACGATCCTTCGATCGGCAACGTGTTGGCCGAAGCCTTTGCCAAAGTGGGCAAAGATGGTGTGATCACCATTGAAGAAGGTAAGAGCAACGAAACGACTGTCGAAGTTGTCGAAGGCATGCAGTTTGATCGCGGTTATCTTTCGCCGCACTTCGTAAACAATGAAGACGACCTTTCGGTCGAATTTGAAAACTGCTTGGTGCTGGTTTACGAAGAGAAAATTTCCAACGCCAAGAGCTTGGTTCCCATTCTGGAAGCCGTTTCCAAGGCTTCGAAGCCACTGTTGATTATCGCCGAAGACGTCGATGGCGAAGCCCTCGCGACTTTGGTGGTCAACAAGATGCGTGGCATCGTGAACGTCTGTGCCGTGAAGGCCCCCGGTTATGGTGATCGTCGCAAGGCGATGCTGGGCGATCTGGCCACCTTGACCGGCGCGACCGCCATCTTCAAGGACCTGGGTATCAAGCTCGATGCCATCCAGTTGTCCGATTTGGGCAAGTGCCGCAAAGTGATCATCAAGGGCGACAACACCACGATGGTGGGTGGCGGCGGCAAGAAGGATGACATCCAAGGCCGTGCCGAGCAGATTCGCCGTGAAATCGAAACGACCGACAGCGATTACGATCGCGAAAAGCTGCAAGAGCGTTTGGCGAAGTTGGCTGGCGGTGTGGCTCAAATCAACTGCGGTGCCGCGACCGAAACCGAAATGAAAGAGCGCAAAGCTCTGTTGGAAGATGCTCGTGCCGCGACTCAAGCCGCCTTGGCCGAGGGGATCGTACCCGGTGGTGGTGTGGCTTTGCTACGGAGCGAAAAAGCTCTTTCCAAGCTAGGCCTCGAAGGCGACGAAGCCTTGGGCGTCGAGATCATCCGCAAGGTGCTCGACTATCCGCTGCGTTACATCGCCGAGAACGCCGGTGTCGATGGCGCGGTCGTGGTCAATCGCGTGCGTCAATCGAAGGGTAAAAACGACGGTTACAACGCCGACAAAGATGATTACTGCGACATGGTCGCAGCCGGCATCATTGATCCCGCCAAGGTGGTTCGCACCTCGCTGCAAAACGCCGCGAGCGTGGCCTCGTTGCTGCTCACCACAGATTCATTGATCGTGAATGCTCCCAAGGAAGAGGAAGAAGCCGCCGGTGGTCACCATGACCATGGCATGGGTGGAATGGGAGGCATGGGCGGCATGGGAATGGGTGGCATGGGCGGCATGCCGGGGATGATGTAAGGAGGAGTGAGTAAGTGCAGGGGTGAGTAAGTCAATTAATACTTACTCACTTACTAACCTACTCACCTAGTTTCGCGATCCTACCTAATACGATTTAAATCAATACAAAACATATTCGAATAAGGAACTACCAATCATGGCCAAAATCAATCTTCGTCCTTTGGACGACCGAGTTGTTGTGAAGCCTTCGGAAGCTGAAGAAGTCACCGCGGGGGGCATTGTGCTGCCCGATGCGGCTCAAGAAAAACCCCAACGTGGCAAGGTGATCGCCGTCGGCGGCGGCAAGCTGCTCGACAGCGGCAAGCGCGGGGAATTGTCGGTCGCGGTGGGCGATGAGGTCATCTACGGCAAGTACGGCGGATCGGAAGTCGAAGTCGACGGCGAGGAATACAAGATCCTCCGCGAGAGCGACATTTTGGCCAAAGTTGTTTAATTGTCAGTGGTCAGTCGCCAATCGTTAGTTGATTTCAAGCCACAACTGACCACCTACGACTGACATTGAACCCAATACAACGCTTGACACTTTCGTTAGGCACAAATTAAGGATTTCTTAACGTGGCAAAACAATTGATGTTCGAAGATCACGCTCGCAGCAAATTGCTCAAAGGCGTGGATAAGCTGGCCGATGCGGTCGCGGTGACGATGGGTCCTACGGGCCGCAACGTCATTATCAACAAGTCGTTTGGCGGACCGACCGTCACCAAAGACGGCGTGACCGTCAGCAAGGAAATTGAGCTGGAAGACCCGTTTGAAAACATGGGTGCCAAGCTCGTTCACGAAGTGGCCGACAAGACTTCGACGCTCGCCGGCGACGGCACGACGACGGCCACCGTCCTCGCTCGTGCGATCTTGAAGGAAGGGACCCGCAATATCGTAGCGGGCAGTAATCCCATGGCCGTGCAGCGCGGCATTCGCAAAGCCGTGGAAGCCGCCGTGGAATACTTGGATTCGATCTCCAAGAGCGTCACGAGCAAAGAGCAAATCGCTCAAGTCGGTTCTATCAGTGCGAACAACGACCGCGTGATTGGCGATCTGCTCGCCGATGCGATGGAAAAGGTCGGCAAAGACGGCGTGATCACGGTCGAAGAAGGCAAGTCGATGGAAACGACCCTCGAATTTGTCGAAGGCATGCAGTTCGACAAGGGTTTCCTATCGCCGTACTTCATCAACCAACCGGCCGATATGGAATGCGTGCTGGAGAACGCCTGCATCCTGATTCACGAAAAGAAGATCAGCAATTTGCGCGACTTGCTGCCGATTCTTGAGCAAGTGAGCCAAAAGGGGATGCCGCTGTTGATTATTGCCGAAGACCTCGAAGGGGAAGCCCTGGCAGCCTTGGTGGTGAACAAGCTGCGTGGCATTCTCAACATCTGTGCGGTGAAGGCCCCCGGCTTTGGTGACCGTCGCAAGGCGATGCTTGGCGATATTGCCACATTGACCGGCGGCACGGTGATCAGCGAAGACCTCGGCAAGAAGCTCGAGAATATCACTCTGGCTGAATTGGGCCGCGCGAAGAAGATCACCGTCGCGAAGGAAGCCACCACGATTGTGCAAGGTGCCGGTGCGAAGGCCGACGTCTCGAAGCGGATCGATCAGATTCGTAAAGCGATTGAAGCTTCCACCAGCGATTACGATCGAGAGAAGCTGCAAGAACGCTTGGCGAAGCTCACCGGCGGCGTGGCGATTGTTTCGGTTGGTGCTTCCAGCGAAGCCGACATGAAGCAAAAGAAGGCCCGTGTGGAAGACGCTCTGCATGCGACTCGTGCAGCCGTGGAAGAAGGAATTCTCCCCGGCGGCGGTGTGGCTTTGCTGCGTGCCAAGGAAGCCGTGGCAGCCGCGAAGTCGGGTTGCAAGGGCGACGAGAAGATTGGTGTCGATATTGTCCTCGGCGTGCTTGATGCTCCGCTCAAGCAAATCGCCGACAACTGTGGACTGGATGGCAGCGTGATCGCCGACGAGGTGAGCCGCAAGCCGCAGAACACTGGTTACGATGCCAACAAGGGTGAGTACGTCGACATGGTCAAGGCAGGCATCATCGACCCGACGAAGGTCGTGAAGACGGCCCTGTCGAACGCGGCCAGCATCAGCGGTTTGATGCTCACCACCGAAGCGTTGGTCACGAACTTTGATTCCAAAGACAGCGACAAGCGCGGCGTGGTTGGCAGCGTCCGCTAACGCACCGTGAGTTTGAACGAATAGGCCGGGCCGCTTGGTCACCACGACCAGTGGCCCGGTTGCATATAGTTAAGATGTTGATGTCACGAATGGTTCGCTCACTCGTGCTGCAAAGCACTGCGGGGCAAGCCAGCAGTGGCACCCCGGTTTGTAAGAACGGATTGCAATACGGAAATCATGGCTACCAAGCGTTGCTATTACGAAGTGCTGGAAGTCGAGCGTACTGCTACGCAGGGTGATATCGCTACGTCGTATCGCAAGCTGGCCATCAAGTATCACCCCGACAAGAATCCGGGCGACGAAGAAGCCATCGGACGATTCAAGGAAGCATCTGAAGCGTTCGAAGTGTTGCATGATGCCGACAAGAGGTCACGCTACGACCGCTTTGGCCATGCCGGTGTGAATGGCAACGGCAGCGGGCACTTCAGCGACGTTGAGGATATTTTCTCGGCGTTCGGCGATATCTTTGGCGATCTGTTTGGTGGACGACGGGGACGCAGCCGGCTTCGCAAGGGGCGCGACGTGCGCTGCACGGTGTCACTCACGTTGCAGGAAGCGGCGGAAGGGGCGCGCAAGACCGTTGAGTTCCAACGCCACGAGCCTTGCGAAACGTGTGAAGGAAGCGGCGCGACCAAAGGAAGCAAACGGGAAACCTGCTCCTACTGCGGCGGCCATGGCCAGGTCGTGCAGCAGGCGGGCATCATCCGCGTGCAAACAACCTGCCCCGCTTGCCATGGCGAAGGCACGTCGGTATCGTCGCCATGCAAAGCCTGTCGCGGCTCGGGTCAAAAACTGAAAAAAGTTCATGCCGACGTGCAAATCCCTGCCGGCGTCGACGAAGGCATGCAGGTGCGGATCTCGGGTCAAGGCGAGCCAAGCCCCAACGGCGGACCTCCGGGGGATTGCTACTGCTTTGTATCGATCCTGCCGCACCCGCTGTTCGAGCGGGAAGGACGGCACCTGATTTGCCGCATACCCATCACGTATCCCCAGGCCGCGTTGGGAACGAAGCTGGCAGTCCCCACTCTTGACGGTCCGACGGAAGTCGACATCCCCGCCGGAACACAGACGGGCGATGTGTTTCGCTTGGATGGTAAGGGAATGCCCGACCCGCGGGTTGTGGGTCTCGGCGATCTGCTCGTGCAGGTGAATATCGAAGTTCCCAAAAAACTGACGGCCGAAGAAGACAAACTGCTGCGGCAACTTGCCGAGCTAGAGCACAAGAACGTCGCCCCCGCGCGCAAGAGTTTTTTCGACAAAGTGAAAGAATACTTCAGTCCTGAAGATGAAGAGTGAAGTTGAGGAATAATCATGGCGGTAAATCCAACAACAGAAAACGACGAACCCCTCGAGGGGAACACCGAAGACGCGCTCGATGCGGCGATGGCCGACGTGGCGGGTCTTGATGCGGTTTCGGATGGTTCCAAGGACATGGCCTCGGAACTGGCGGCTGAGAAAGATCGCTCGCTGCGGCTGCAAGCGGAAATGGAAAACTTGCGGACTCGCACGGCGCGTGAGATTGCCGAGCAATCGCGTTATTCGACGATTTCGCTGATTCGCGATTTGCTGCCGGTGGTGGATAACATCGATCGTGCGATCGAGGCCGCGAACAAATCGCAGGATGGCGGGTCCTTGCTGGAAGGTTTCAAGCTGGTTCGTCAGCAATTGATCACGGCGCTCACGCAGCACAATTGCGTGCAGATCGAAGCACTCGGCAAACCGTTTGATCCGCAGTTTCATGCGGCCATCATGCAGCAGCCGAGTGATGAAGTCCCCGCCAATCACGTGTTGCTTGTGGCCCAAGCGGGTTACAAACTGCACGACCGCGTGGTTCGCCCCGCGCAAGTGATTATCTCCACCGGCCCGGCGGCTGGTTGATCTCAAGCTCATTCACGGATTCGAAAACTATGCCCACCTACGATTACGTTTGCGACGCCTGCGGCCACGAGTTCGAGGAGTTTCAATCGATCACCGAGCCCGTTCTGCGTAAGTGCCCGGAATGCAAGAAGTTGAAACTTCGGCGGTTATTCGGGACCGGGGCGGCGGTTGTGTTCAAGGGTTCCGGCTTTTATCAAACGGACTATCGCAGCGAGTCTTATAAGTCCGGCGCCGAAAAGGATAAGCCGAAGAGCGAATCGTCGGAGAAGTCTGACAAATCCGACTCCAAAAGCACGGAAAAGAAGCCCGAGGCCAAGAAAGACGCAAAGCCCAAGAATTCTAAAAAAGATTCGTAATTTTTGGAGCGCTAAGCCGCGAGTGGCGAATATTGAATGCGTTGTCCTGTTTGTAAAAAATCTTTCGATCAAAACAATTCTACGACGCTGCCGTTTTGCAGTGCGCGCTGCCGTACGATCGATTTGGGTCGCTGGCTCGATGAGGGCTATGCACTTCCGGATATTCCCGATCCCGAGGATGATGAAACGCCGGAAGACGAGCCGCATTTGAATGGCAACGGTGCGTAATGAACGGAAGCGGGACGCTACCGGCTAACGGCCTGGGGCGCTATAATGCGGCCTGACATTTTGCCCATTCCGCGCAGACCCTCGCCATGATGAACCCCTCGGGATCGATCTACGAAATTCGCTGGAACGAGCTCTGCCCGTGGCTGATTCTCGCCAAGGCGTTGCGAGTGAGCCTGCTGATCCGGGTGTTGCTCTATGCGTGGCTGGGATTGATGCTGACGCAGTGGGGTTGGTCGGCGATTGAATCGATGGCCGGTAATTCACAGCCGCAACTGGAACGCTTGGCTATTGATCCCGTGACAGTTGATCTACGTGTGTCGGATGCTGAGAATTTTGGCTGGCAGAATTACTATTGGCTCCGATATTCCCAAGGTCCATTAGCACGAGCTTGGTCTTGGTTGAGTTGGCCGATAGTCCTCATATTTGATCAAAACACAACCTTCGTCTCGGGTTTCTTCAAATTGCTATGCGGCCTTTGGGCGATTGCCGTGTGGGCCCTCTTTGGTGGAATGATTGCGCGAACTTCGGCCCGTTATTGCACTCGCGATGAAATCGTTGGGCCGCTGCAATCGGGACGAGCTGCGATAACCAAATGGCCCTCGACGGCGGGTGGGCCGTTGATCGCCTTGCTCTTCGCGCTGCTGCTGACGATTCCCTTGGCGATTGCTGGAGTCTTTCTTCGCGCCGATGTGCTGGCGATGGTCGGAGGACTGCTGTGGGTCTTCGCCCTCGTCTGGGGAATTCTGCTGGCGATCGTGCTCGTGGCGCTTTGGTTTGGCTGGCCGTTGATGTGGGCCACGATTGCTGTTGAGCGGAGCGATGCCTTTGATGCCGCCAGCCGCACGGCTGCGTACATTTATCAGCGCCCGCTGCGGCTCGTGTTTTATGTGATTGTCGCTTCGATCCTGGGACTCTTCGGCCAACTGGTGGTGTCGGGCTTCGCCGCGGCGGGGAGTCACCTGACCGATTGGGCCGTGAGTTGGGGCGCGGGCAACGAGCGGATCGTACAACTGGCCGAACCACCGATTCCTGGCGATGTTTCGCCCACACTTGCGGGCAGCGCAGCGATGGCAGCGCGGTCGATCTCCTTCTGGAAAGAAATGCTCGCCAGCATCGCGGCAGCCTATCCGCTGGCTTTTTTGTTCTCGGCCAGCGTGGGAATCTATCTGTTGCTCCGTCTGCACATCGACTCCACCGAAATGGATGAGATTGTGCTGGAGACGGGTGAGGAATCGGCAGCTGCAGCAGAAATCAAAGCCAGCATCCCCGAGATATTGGATGATCCCGAGGATATTAGCGGCGGCAGCTAAGCGGAAGTCTCAGCAATCAGCTGAGCAACAATCGCATCGGCATCACGATCAAATTGGCCACGGGTGGCAATGATATCGCAAAGCGCTTCACGAGCTGCTTGTAGCGATGCCTCATGCACGTGCGGCCCACAGGCGGCGATGGTCACACTTGGCTTCGCCGTGCGGAGTTGCGAAACGGCCTCGCCGATTCTTAGCCCGGGCAAACGCAGATCGATAATAACGCTGCGGCAATCGGTGTTCTCCAACTCAGCCACGGCTTGGGCGACATCGCCGCAATTGGTCAATGTCGCGCCGCATTTGTTTGCGGCACCTTGCGTGCGAGAAAGGAGCATCAAGTCACGGCTTAATAGAACGACGCCCATGCTTAGATCGCACCCGGGCCGCGCGTGTTATCGCTCACTTGAATGGCCTCTTCGATGGGCAGGACGAAAATTTTGCCGTCGCCGATTGTTCCTTCGGAACTCGTACGGCAAAGCTGCAATAGGCAATCCACGGTGCGGTCGACGAAATCTTCGTTCACCGCGATTTCGAGTTCAACTTTGCGCAGTAGATTGGTGGCATATTCGTTGCCGCGATAGGTTTCCGATTGCCCCCGCTGCCGCGCAAAGCCCATCGCATCGCTCACGGTGAGGCGCGTGACGCCAATCCGTTTGAGGGCTTGCTGGACAAGATCGAGTTTTGTCGGTTGAATGACCGCGATGATCAGTTTCATGGAATTGCCGGGCCGTCGTAAAATGCAGTTATTAGCATACTCGGCCCCGCTCAGACGGCAAAGTGCAGGATGAACGACGGAATTACGAATCCGCAAGAAGAAAGCGCTCGGGCGATGCTCGCCTCGTGGTTAAACGAGTCGGAATTGCTTGAACTACGAATCACGGAAATTACCGGAGGCCTGAGCGGTGCGCGATTTTGGAAGATCGCGCTAAGAGAGCAGTTGTTTTGCCTCCGCTGCGACAAGAGCGTCCAGCTCGCAAAATCAAAAGAACTTCGGAAAATTTATCCCCTTATCGAATTCGTAGATCGGCAAGGTTTTTCTCAGGTTCCCCTCCCGCGGCAGACTTTGGCAGGCGAAACATTTGTTGAAATGCCAGGATCCGTTTGGGAACTTGCGCGGTGGTTGCCTGGGGAAGCGATCAAAAATCCTACTCATAAGCAAGCCTTAGCTGCCACGAAAGCTCTCGCCCAGTTTCACATCATCGCTGCTCAATACGAACGACATCCTGCCGCAATCGCGCCCGGGCTAAAACAACGTCTTGAGAAATTCACCGAACTACACGCGGGGTTACTGGCCAAAGTCTCTGCGGCCGTAAAACAGACACAACCGTCTGAACTCCGAACACTTGCTGGCCTCGTATTGTCGCAAGTGGAATCGACGTTGCCCGAAGCAATCAACTCCGTGCAAGCTTCGCAACAAATAGTTCCCATGCAATGGTGCTTGTGCGACTGTCATCTTGGGAATTTTCTCTTTGTCGGCGATCAGGTAAGTGGGATGCTTGATTTTCAGACAGCGGGGGTGGGCTCGGTTGCCAGAGATCTCGCGCGTCTCTTAGGGAGCATGACGGCACAGAACGCGGGACTATGGCGAGAATGTCTCACAGTCTATCAGCAACTTCGCCAGCTCTCATCCGAGGAGCTGCCACTCGTTTACACATTCCACATGAGTGGCACGGTGGGAGCTGCCGCCAATTGGCTCAGGTGGCGATTTCTGGACGATCTACCGGTGGCGGATGCGGCAACTACCCAAACAAGGTTGAGCGAGCTGAGCATGCGAATGGCAACACTACGCGACTGCAAACAGGCGATCTCTTCGCTTTTAGGCCCAATTTCGTAACTCAGAACCTCTTAGGGCATCAAAACGTACAGATGCTAGCTGCAATCCTGGTATGACAACTGGGGGATGGCCGAATGTCGGCCTTGCTGGGATTTTTCCGCGGCATATAGAATAAACGGATTCTACCCCGGGCATGGAACGCACATGGGTGGACTTCCGCCTCGCCGCAAGGAACAAATAGGGATGTTTGCAACCTACGCTTTAGCCTCTCGTCGCTTCCTGTGGGCCCGCATGGCCCTTGTCTGCGGCCTGCTGCTGTTGCCTTCGCTCGTGATTGCTCAGGGATTTGAGTTTCCTGACACCTTTAACAGCCCGGGAGCGTTTGGCGGTAAACGCGATGCCGAAGTCACCGTGTCGGCGGAATTCACGCCAGCTCAGGGCAAACGCCCCGCGTTGGTGTTCGTCACGGCCAAGATTGCCAATGGCTTTCATGTGTATGCGTTGGATCAAGGAACATTGCCAGACAACGGCGGTGGTCCGATGCCGACAACGATCACGCTTGATAGCAACGATCAATTGAAGTCTATCGGCACTTGGCAAGCGGTGACTCCACCCGACACCCACGTTGATAACGAAATCTGGACCGGGCTTGAGCTCCGGGAACATTCGAACTCGGTGACTTGGTTTATCCCCGTGGACTTGGCTCCCGGTGTATCCCCGGCGAGCGTCACGGTCACCGGCAAGATTTCCGGCCAAGCTTGTAATCCCCAAACTTGTGTCCCATTCGAAAGCACGTTCACTGCCAAAGAGGGGACTGGAATAGCCCTTCCCGAAACGGCAACTTTCGCAGCTGCGCCAGCCACATCGCCCAGCGTGCCAATTCAAACCCAGGCCGCGCCCGTCACTGGTGCTCCGGCAACAACACTTCCGTTCACTTCCTTGGCGCCCGTGGAACCGGCTGTTCCGACGGATCCCGTGGTTGTGCAGTCCGCTCCGAGTCAATCGTTTATGTATCTGCTGGGCCTGGCGTTTCTCGGCGGGTTGATTCTCAACGTGATGCCCTGCGTGTTGCCGGTGATCGGACTCAAGGTGTTTGCCTTTATCGAACAAGCGGGGCAAAGCCGCTGGAAAATCTTCGTGCTGAACCTGTGGTATTCGTTGGGCGTGATTAGCGTGTTCCTGATTTTGGCGGTGCTGTCGATCACATTCCAACTCGGTTGGGGCCAATTGTTCCAGTATGCCGAATTCAACATCGCGATGGCCTCGGTCGTGTTCGCAATGGGACTGAGCTTCCTGGGTGTTTGGGAAATCCCCATTCCCGGCTTTATTGGTACGAGCAAAGTCACCGATTTCGGCCGCAAAGAAGGTTACGAAGGTGCGTTCGCCAAGGGGACAATCACCACGCTGCTTGCCACCCCTTGCACAGGCCCGTTCATGGGTTCGGCTCTAGTGGGAGTGATGAACCGGCCGCCGTATCAAATCGTGTCGGTCTTTTTTGCCATTGGACTGGGCATGGCAAGTCCCTATTTGTTGATCGGGGCGTTTCCGCAGCTGGTCCGCTTCCTGCCCAAGCCGGGCGAATGGATGAATACATTCAAGCAATTCATGGGCTTCGTGCTGATCGGCACGGTGGTCTATTTGCTCACCTTGCTGAAGCCGCACTTTGTCGTGCCGACGGTCGCATTCTTGTTCGGCATTTGGATGGTCTGCTGGTGGATTGGCCGCGTGCCGTTAACCGCCCCCGCCAACCGTCGTTGGAATGCTCTCGGCGAAGGCATTGTGATGGGAACTGTCATCGGCTTGGTGTCATTTTTCTGGCTGTCCCCCATTTTGGAAGAACGGCTTACTCGCGATGCCAATCGATTGGCGGATGCGCGTTTTGAAGAACTGATGGCAACCGGCACGGGCGTTTACACGGTGCGCAACGAAGCGTGGCAACCATACAGCGCCAAGAAGCTGGAATGGTTGCTTGCCCAAGGCAAGACCGTGGTGATCGATTTCACTGCCGATTGGTGTCCTACTTGTAAGCTCATGGAAAAGACGGTCCTCAAGACCGATGCGATGTCTGAGTATTTTGAAGACAACGAAGTCTACACCTTGGTAGCCGACTGGACACACCAAGACTCGTCGCCGGAGGTGACCGAGAAACTCAAAGAGCTGGGCGCACAGCAGATCCCACTCTTGGCGATTTATTCGCCGCAGAATCCAAGCGAGCCCATCGTGATCCCTGGTACCTACACTGTGGGCGGCTTAACAGCCGAGCTCGACCGCGCACGTGACACCGAACGCGGCGTGGCCAAGGTAGCCCCAAGCGCGGGGGCGATGAATTCCTCGGCGGGTGGCTTGAGGTAAGCAGCCCAAACGGAAAAGTCTGGTTTGCCTCCTAAATTTGGTCTATAGTTGGAATATGGACCAGACGATTCCAGCTATCTCTCCATGACATGACCCAAATCGAAGCCCTACAAGCCGAAATTGAAAACCTATCCAGCGAAGATTTTGCCCAGCTTCGTGAATGGATCGCCGAGCGCGATTGGCAAAATTGGGATCAACAAATCGAACGTGACTCCGCAGCCGGCAAGTTGGATTTCCTCTGGGAAGAGGCACAAACAGCAAAGCGGCAAGGCAAATTGCGAGAGCTATAAGTGCATCGAACGACGCCTCAATTATGGCAACGATTCGACAATCTTCCTGAGGACATACAGCATCTAGCGCGAAAAAATTTCGCACTTCTCAAAGAGGATGAACATCATCCGTCGCTCCAGTTCAAAATAGTCGGCAAGTATTGGTCGGCGCGGGTGGGACTTCACTACCGCGCTCTCGCCGTGAAAGATAATTCCGATTTCATCTGGGTTTGGATTGGTCCTCACGCAGAGTATGACAGGCTGATCAAGTGACGAATTGTTTGCTCACGCCCAGTGGCATTCGCCGCAGCCGTCGACGATCTTGCCAATTTGCCAGTTCGCTAGACCGTGGCCGGTGAGCTGTTGCTGGATGCTCTCGGCAAAGTACTCGCTCACGACGAGACACATGCCGATGCCCATGTTAAAGACGCGGAACATTTCGTCGTCGTCGACTTCGCCTAGTCGCTGGAGCCATTGAAACACCGGCGGGATTGGCCAACTGTCGCGGACGATTTCGGCATCGGCATTCGCGGGAAAAACGCGGGAGAGGTTTTCGTGAAGCCCGCCGCCCGTGATGTGGGCGATGCCATGAACAACCGACTTCACCTTGTAGTGATTGAGCACGTCGCGAACGGCACGGGTATAAAGCTGCGTCGGCGTCAACAGCACGTCCGCCACGCTGCCGCCACAACCCTCGGCTGCGTCATCAATCGAAAGTCCAGCGTGATCGAATACAATCTTACGAACGAGGCTAAAACCGTTGGAATGCACGCCCGTCGAGGCAATGCCGATCACCACGTCGCCCGGCACGATGGCTTTGCCGTCGAGCAGGCGTGAACGCTCGACAATCCCCACACAGAAGCCAGCCAAATCGTAATCGCCGCGTTGGTAGAGATCGGGCATGATGGCGGTCTCGCCACCCACCAGTGCCATGTCGCTGTCCAAGCAGCCACCGCTAATCCCCCGCACGATATCTTCGAGCAGTTGTGGATCGTCCTCGGCCATGGCCACGTAATCGAGAAAAAACAGTGGCTCGGCACCACAGCAAAGCGCGTCGTTCACACACATTGCCACCAGATCGATCCCCACGGTGTCGTGGCGACCAGCCATTTGGGCGACCTTGAGTTTGGTGCCGACGCCGTCGGTGCAGGAGACCAACACGGGCTCTTTGTAATTCCGCGAAAATAATCCGCCGGAAAAATCGAGCGAGAACAACCCGGCAAAGCCGTTATTCCACGGTAAAACCCGCGGGCAATGGGTCCGCCGCATCAAAGCGGGCAGGCGCGACATAGACTCTCGATAGGTTTCGAGGTCGACTCCTGAATCGCGGTAGGTTATTTTTGACATGGAATTGCACTATCTCTTGCGGCAAGAACGGGCAATTCTACGGTTGGCCGTTGGCGGGTGTCAACGACCGAGCGACAGATGCGCGGCGGAGTTTCCGGCTCGTGCCAGCCGCGTCGATTATGCCTACAATATCAGGCCGAATTGGCCGTCGAGCATGACCGCTGTGACGTCTATCCCACGTGGCTAAGGTAGTGTTGCGATAGCACTCGCCCGACTTAATCCACTCACACGACCTCGCCGGAAGGCAAGGATGACAACAAACATAGGAAGCAACGAAGCTCTGCAGCGGGGAATCTAAATTTTGATGCGTGCTTGAAGCAAATGTCGAAAGTCAATGGTGTCGTCGGGTGCGATCTTGATCGCCACTTGTCCGTACGCCTGGAAACGGGTCGTCGTTTCGTCATTGATTCTCCGCAGAGAGCATTTAGCCCATGATCAGTCTTTGGACGCCCACGTTTACTTCCGCCGGCGCTTCGCGGTTCGTTATGCCCACTACGCACAATTACATGCAGTTTCACTACCCGTTGCCCTATGGAGCGATCCTCCAAGAAGCAGGGGTGCAGTTCGTTGTTTACAGCCGCTCAGCCACAGCGATGCGGGTGCTGTTGTATCGCCGCGTCACCGACCGCGAGCCGTACCGCGTCGTCGAATTCAACCCCGCGACCGATCGCTGGGGTGATATTTGGAGCGTATTCGTCCCCGGCCTCAAAGCAGGTCAGCTTTATCACTTCCAGGCGGACGGCCCGTTCGCCCCGGAAGAAGGTTATCGCTTCGATCCACGAGCACGCTTAATCGATCCCTACGCCCGCGCCTTGGCAGGTGAGTTCATGCCCGCCACCGACGGCATAGTTCGTCCGCCACGCTGCGTGGTTGTCGATGACATGTTTGATTGGCAGGGAGATCGGCACCTTCGCCGGCCGTTCTCGGAAACCGTCATCTATGAAATGCACGTCAAAGGCTTCACCAAGGCGGGCTCAAGCGCCACCAAAAGCGGGGGCACGTACGAAGGGGTCATTGAAAAGATTCCCTACCTCAAGTCACTCGGTGTGACGGCCGTTGAATTGATGCCGGTGCATGAGTTTCCCATCCTCGATCCGTTTGGCGCAAAGCCCGAGCGGCAGAATTACTGGGGATACGATTCCATCGCATTTTTCTCGCCCCACCGGGGTTATATGCACGGCGACAAACCGGGCGATCAAGTGCGGCAATTCAAAGAAATGGTCCGAGCGCTGCATGCCGCGGGCATTGAAGTGATTCTCGACGTCGTGTTTAACCACACGGCGGAAGGGAATCACATGGGCCCCACGTTGAGCTTCAAGGGACTGCAAAACAACGTCTACTACATGCTCAACGATGACGGCACGTACAAGAACTACTCAGGCTGCGGCAACACGGTGAACGGCAACCATCCCATTTGCCGTGAAATGATTTTCCACTGCCTGCGTTACTGGGTTTACAACTATCACATCGACGGTTTCCGCTTCGATCTGGCATCGATTCTCAGCCGCGACCGGAACGGCGAACTAATGCCCAACACGCCGCTTGTGGAAACCATTGCCGAAGACCCGATGTTGGCCGACACGAAGATTATCGCCGAAGCTTGGGACGCCGCGGGTGCTTATCAGGTTGGCTCGTTTGCTAAGAGTCGCTGGGCGGAATGGAACGGCCACTATCGCGACGACATCCGGAAGTTCTGGCGTGGTGATGCCGCGATGACGGGCCGTTTCGCCACGCGGTTGTCGGGCTCCAGCGATCTCTACCAACACAGCGGTCGTGATCCGTACCATAGCATTAACTTTATCACCTCACACGACGGCTATACGCTCAACGATCTGGTGAGCTATGAGCAAAAGCACAATCAAGACAATCTCGAAGGAAATCGCGACGGCGAAAACAATAACTCAAGTGCCAACTACGGCGTCGAAGGCCCCACGCGGCGTAAAGCGATTGTCGATCTCCGCCTACGCCAAGCCAAGAACATGATGGTGTCGTTGCTCCTGAGCCACGGCACGCCGATGATTGTCTCGGGCGATGAAGTCCTGCGTACCCAGCGTGGGAACAACAATGCCTATTGCCAGGACAATGCGATCAGTTGGTTTGATTGGAAGCTGGTCGAACGCAACGAGGAAATGCTGCGATTCTGTCAGGCGGTGATTGCCTTCCGCAAAGCTCAGCCCACGGTGCGCCGCGAAACCTTCTTGACTGGGCACCCGCACAAAGCGGGCGAGCTGGCAGATGTCAGTTGGTACAACCCCGATGGTTTGCCGATGGACTGGAGCCGGGCGTCGCAGAGTTTCATTTGCGTGTTCGGCACAACGGGCTTGGAATCTCCGGCGGCGAAGAACGTCATGTTGCTGATGCACCCCGGCCATGCCACGCAGAAATTTGTGATTCCCGCGGACTTGCGCAAGCTGCCCTGGAAGACATTTATCGACACGTCCGCCGAAACCCCGCGTGACATCTATCCGAATGCCGATGGCCCGACGCTGTCTGCCAAGGGTGAGTTGCAGTTAATTCATCACACTTTGCAATGCTACGTGGCGTAGGGCTGGAGCGAGTTCCGCGAAAGCGTTAACCTGTATAACGAGCCGGGTCGTCACAGACCCCGATCAATTTCGGGCTCGAGGACGAGCCGGCTCGTTTTGTAGGCAGGAGGAACTTTCGTGGACAAGAATTCGGTTTCCATCATCGGAATTGGCGACGACGGACTCGACGCAGTCCCCAATGCCGTCCGGCAACTCATTCTGTCGGCTGATCTGTTGGCCGGCAATGAACGCACGCTGGCTCTTGTGCCAGAAGCGCCCGGCAAACGGGTCACAGTGGGCGCCGATCTCGATGCTTTAGCGAAGGAAATTAGTGCCGCCGGAGACGCCAAGGTCGCCGTCCTTGTGACGGGTGATCCGCTATTCTATGGATTGGCTCGATTTCTCTGCGACCGCCTCGGCAACGAGCGTTGCGAAATCATTCCCCACGTAAGCAGCATGCAGCTCGCGTTTGCGCGGGTGAAAGAAAGTTGGGACGAAGCCTACCTCACCAATCTAGCCAACCACAATCTCGACGCCGTGGTCGAAAAAATCCGCGTGGCTACTAAGGTTGGTTTGTTCACAACCGAACAAATCACGCCATCGCAAGTCGCCAAGAAAATGCTCGCCCGCAAGATCGATTATTTCGTGATCTATGTGTGTGAAAACCTGGGCGCCCGTAACGAGCGAGTCACGCGCGGCACGGTGGCTGAAATTGCCGATCAAGCGTTTGAACCGCTCAATGTGATGGTTCTCGTTCGCAACGCCGACGTGCCCGACCGCCCCCGGCAGTCGCGGATTCGCAGCATGTTTGGGAATCCTGACGAAGAGTTCGTGCAATCAACTCCCAAGCACGGTTTGCTCACCCCCGCCGAGGTGCGTGCCGTGGCGATGGCCCAAATGGCGCTTCATCACAATAGCATCGTATGGGATGTTGGCGCTGGCTCGGGTTCGGTGAGTGTGGAAGCCGCGCAACTTGCCCCCGGCGGTCACGTTTATGCCATCGAGCGAGATAAAGAAGACGAAGCTCTGATTCGCCAGAATGCCGACCGCTTCGGCGTGGTGAATGTCACGCCTGTTTTGGGGACCGCCCCCGAAGTGTGGGCTAACTTGCCGAATCCCGATGCGGTCTTTATCGACGGCAGCGGCAAGGAAATCGCCCGCTTGGCGGAACTGGCGTTTGATCGCATGAATTCGGGCGGCCGATTTGTCGCCAATGTCGTCAGCATTCAAAGTCTCGACGAAGTGACCGAAGCCTTGGGCAAAAAGACGTCGCATGTCGACGTGTGGATGGTAAACATCTCACGCGGGAAGACCCAATTGGATCGGCTGCGATTTGAGGCTTTGCCGCCGACATTTGTGGTCGCCGCGGCGAAGCCGTAGAACTTGAGTTTACGGCGTTAGCAGGCAACGAAAGCCCGCTTGCTCAAAGTGCCGGTCACTTGTGAAGGCCTCAGTGATGCCGCGGTCTCGCATCACCAGAAAGCTCGCGCAGTCGACGAGGCCCCAAGATTTATCAGAATACCCAGCAAAATCTGCAAGGGCTGGTAAGAGAAAAGAGCTTTTGACGACAACCACCTCAACGCTGGGTGCTCTTAACATCTCTTCAACAATCTGCACAAACTGACTTTTCCGGGTCTTTAACCGTGCCAGGCCATTGCCTGTCTCAGCAATAATCCAATCTGTTAGCACGACGCGTCGATTATCGTGCATTAATTCCAACCAAAACTTGCGTGCCTGTTCGTGGGAGCTCTCTGACGCATTGATTAGTGCGAGCCATCCGTTCGTATCCAGAAAAACACTACCGCTCATCGGTCACCTTGGGATGGCCATAAAGGTAGTGATCGATATTCACTGCGAGGTCAGGAATCCCTGTCTCAATGGCCAAGTCGGTCATGCGGAACAGAATGTCATCCTTTGGTGAGCGGCTTGCTTCGGTAACTTGTTCACTCACTAATTCGACGCGCACGGGTGAGCCTTCCGGAAGTTGCACGCCGGGCTCAAATACAATCACGCCGTTTTGTACGGTTCCTTGGTATGTCATCGCAAATTTCCTCGTTTGCTACCGCAATCCTGCAAGCCCACAGGTCAATTGTACTCCACGGGCTGCCAACGGCCAAAACACGGCTCAAGTATGATAATCGGCGTTCAGTCGCACGTATTCGGCGGTGAGGTCGGTTGTCCAGAAGCGGGCTGATTGATCGCCTTCTTCCAAGAGCAAGAGCACCGCTGTATTGCGGTCGTCTTTCATCGATTGTGAGACGACTTCGGGATCGAACTTCACCGGGGCCCCATGCTCGTAGAGCAAAATCCCGTTGACCAACAGGCTCACCTTCGTGGGATCGAATGGCACGCCGGAATAGCCGGCTGCTGACACAATACGCCCCCAATTGGGGTCGCAACCTGCGATGGCGGTCTTCACGAGCGGGCTATCAGCAATGGTTTTGGCCACTTGCACGGCCTCTTTGCGGGTGCGGCTGCCGTGAACTTCCACGGTAATGAGATGCGTGGCCCCTTCGCCGTCGGCGGGGATCGATTGGGCTAGGTCTTCGCAGACTTCGACAAGCGTGGCTTGGAATTTGGTGAGCGAACTTCCTGACAGTTCAGGGCCACCCGCGGCACCATTAGCTAGAAACAGCACCGTGTCGTTCGTGCTCGTGTGGCCATCGACACTGATGCAATTGAATGACTCATCCGCCGCATCTTTGAGCCCTTCTTCCACCGCAGTTTGGCTGAGCTTGGCATCGGTCAATACAACTGCCAACATCGTCGCCAAGTTCGGGCCGATCATCGCTGCACCCTTGGCGATGCCGGTCACGCAAATGGGAACGCCGTCGAGTTCAATCTCGCGAGTTTTTACTTTGTGAACTGTATCGGTTGTGAGAATCCCTTGGGCCGCGTTCATCAGGGCGTCACTGTCGGCGGCAAGCTTCTGCGCGGCATCGACAATTCCCGCCGAAATCTTTTCGAGTGGCAACATCTCTCCGATAACACCGGTCGACATCACCAACACGTCCTTCTCGTCGAGATCGCAAACTTGCGCCGTCTTGGCGGCCATCGTGGCAGCGTCTTTATCGCCTTGAGTACCCGTACAAGCGTTCGCACAACCCGAGTTGGCCACGACCGCGCGAATCGTCTTGGAAGGGGTTCGCGACTGGCACAATCTCACCGGCGCGGCAACGACCAGATTCTGCGTGAAGACCCCCGCTGCCACGGCCGGGGTTTCAGAAACGATCAGCGTGAGGTCTTTTTTGTTGGGGTTTCGCTTGACGCCGGTGTATACGCCCGCCGCCTTGTAACCCTTGGGTAGCCTGTCCGTCATGTCGCGCCTCTCGCCCAGATAGGATTGCCAGTCGACGCCGGGGCTGCCCAGTCGACGCCATCCACAATCTAACCAAATCCGCCCATAAAAGTAATGCCGCTAGAGTAACGCTGTGGTCTCGGGAAAGCCATAGACGACGTTAAAATTCTGCACCGCGGCCCCCGACGCCCCCTTGATCAAGTTGTCGATCACGCTCACGATCACCGCCTTGCCGCTAACCACACGGGCCGTGACGTCGCAGAAATTCGTGTGGCTGACATCCTTTGTCCCCGGCAAGGACTCGACAACCCGGACGAACGGTTCGTTCTTGTAAAATTCCCGCAAGGTCGCGAGCAAACTTTCGCCCGTCGTCCCCACAGGAACGTCGGCATAGGCCGTCACTAACTCTCCGCGATCCATCGGGATCAAATGCGGCGTAAAAATGACATTCGTCTCGACATTAGCCCACGTGCTCAGGATCTGATCGATCTCGGGCGTATGCCGATGCTTGCCGATGTTGTAGGGCGTGAGATTCTCGTTCGCTTCGGGGAAGTGCAGATTCGCCTTGGGGGATCGCCCTGCCCCACTGATGCCGCTCTTGGCGTCGATAATGATGCCGGAAGGCGAGATCGCTTTCGCTTTCAATAACGGCGCTAGCGCAAGAATCGCTGCGGTTGGGTAACAGCCAGGATTCGCCACCAATTGGGAACCACGAATCTGTTCACGGAACAGCTCAGGCAAGCCGTAAGCAATTTTGCCCAAGCGTGCTGGGTCAGGATGCACAACCTGATACCACTTTTCGTAAACCTGCGGATCGTTCAAGCGATAGTCGGCGCTAAAGTCGATAACGCGGCAATCCGCGGCGAGCAGTTCGCTAATCACCGCTGCGCTCGCCCCATGGGGCAAACAGCCGAACACACAATCAGCCCGCTTGGCGACTTCCGCAGGTGAAAGATTCTCCAGCCGCAAATCCAGCCGGCTCCGCAGCGACGGATGCACGTCGGCCACGTGCAAGTTATCTTCCGAGCGCGTGGCGAGCGCGGTCACCTCCACCTCGGGGTGACGCAGCAAAAGTTCCAACAACTCGCGAGCCGTGTAACCGGTCGCGCCAAGTATCGCCACGCGAATCATACAAATTCCTGTGTTATTATCGGCGCGGACATCGCCGCTAAAGCCCCGCAATTATAACCGGCAAATAGGCTTATCGCTACGTTTGGCACGATAAGATGCTCAGGGAAGACACGGCTGAAAATTGCTGGTTCGCAGGCAGAAATCCAACAACCAAAAGCAGTTACGGTACTTAGTCTGGCACTCAATCCGCTCACCCGCGTAACCGGAACATACTATCCGCACGGCCTTTCAAAACTCACTTTTTGCGGCAGCCCCTAGGCTGGGGTTCAAACTCCGCCCAGCCGGGCTGCGTATCAGATCGAAACCACCCGCCGGGACGAGCTCGTTCTACTCTTTTCGTGGCAGGTATTTCCCGCCAACTTGTTGATATTTCCCCGCATTTCATTGTATTATGAAGATCTGCAACTTTGATCGTGAGGCCGATCATTCTCTCCCTTTGTCGCAGAGAATCTCGGAACCATCGGCCCCACACCGCACCTCTGGAGGCCGCTAATGAATCTTTTGAAATCCTGCGCACTCTCTCTAGCCACGCTTGGCTCGTTTTGCGCTGTCGCCCTTATTCCCACCTTGGCCTCGGCGAGTTTCGTCAATCTAGGCCCAGCTGGCGACTTTAATGTTTACGTCATCAATGACAACACCCAATCCGGCAGCGATGCCGAAGGCCGCGTGGCCGTGGGTCGCGATGCTCTGTTTGGAGCATTCTCGGTGGCCAGCAACTTGGGTTCGTCAACCGACAACCTGATCGTTGGCCGCAATCTCACAAACAGCAACAACACACTCAAAGGTGGCTTGCTGGTGAACGGCAACGTCACTTGGACCAATCCAACCATTACCGGACGCGTTTCGGTCAATGGCAATGCTAACTTCAATGGCGGTGGCGGTCAGATTGGCACACCGGTCACGGTCGGCGGGACTTACTCAGCACCGAATTACTATCCGGCTGCCACGGTGGGAACAACTCCCCAGCCCTTCAGTTTCGACGACGTCTCCAGTTATCTCACCGACCTGTCCGACTTCCTCGCCGCCCAACCGATCAACGGTTCGACGAACATCAGTTTCAACAACATCGTAATGACCGGCAGCGACTCTTCGTTCAATAATTTTTACATCACGGCCGGTCAACTTGCCGCCGGTACTGGTCTGACGATCAACGCCCCCGCGGGATCGACCGTCGTAGTGAATGTTGATGGCTCGGCCGCCGATTTCGACAATCAAGGTATTTTTCTGAATGGCGTCGACAAGCAGCATGTGCTTTACAATTTCAGCAACGCCAGCACGCTCGGCATCTCGGGTATCGGTGTGTTAGGTTCGCTCTTGGCTCCACGGGCCGATGTGAATTTCGGCTACGGCAATATTGACGGCACTTTGATGGCCTACAATCTTACGGGCCCTGGCGAATCGCATCACTTTCCATTCCTGGGTGAGCTGCCGCCGATTGTGCCCGAGCCATCGAGTCTAGTACTCTTGTGCTTGGGAACTTTGGGATTGCTGCGACGGACTCGCTAGTTTTTTAACAGCTAGACCTGCAATGCCTCGAATTCTTGCGAGCTTTAACTCGCCAAGGATTCGAGGCCTTTTTAATACAATCAATCAGGAATTCCAAGCATGATGGCCCGGTAGGTCAATTCATTGCCCATAGCAGCATTGAGTAACGCTATTGCCATGAAATATTCCGCGGCGGCATCGATGGCCAGCAATTCAGCATCGAAGGCAGCGATTTCACGTAAGTTGACGGTCAAGATATCGGAATCGCCGCGAGCTAAACGCTTTCTTTCCGCATCGGCCATTTCATCTGCGAGCTGAGCACCTCGCTTTGCCTGTTTCAGGGCTGCTAAATTCGCATCCAGTGCCGTGCGGTAGTTTTGCACCTGAGCAACGATGGTTTGCTCTAAAAGTTGCCGCTTTGCTGCTAGCTGGGCCAGTTTACCCCGAGCTGTTTGGAGTTTTCCCAATGCCTCACTGCGCTGAAGAGGTACGTCAAGCAAGACGCCTGCTTCCAACTCGGCAGGCGATTTATCTCGCTTGAAGCTCGTCGGTGCTCCAACGTCCTGTGACGCCGTGAAGAGCCCAGTCATCGAGGGAAGTGTCAGATTGGAAGCTTGCTCGACTTCGACTCGTTGCTTTTCTTGTTCTAAACCGATGAGAATTAGTTCCGGCCGCGAACTCAACGCTATCGCAATCTGTTCTTCCTCGATGTCTTGTGCAAGCTCTTCCTCAACGGGAAAACCCGACGGCATTTGTTCTTGGGAAGCCAGCAGCGGGATTCCACGAGGATCGCGCAAGTACAAAGAGAGTTTGATGACCGCTTGTTGAAGTTTTCTCTCTGACTCGATGAGCTTGGCTTGTCGAGAAACGATCAATCGCTCGTTATCAACGATATCAATGGCCGCGATTTCGCCTTTCGCAACGCGTTGTTCGATGCCTGCTTGCCGTTCGACGGCGAGGTCGAGGTTCTGCTTGGAAATTTTGACACGCTGTCCGGCGGCGACCCATTCCCAATAGGCGATCGATGCGGCGCGAACTGAATCGATGACTTCCAGCTGAAAAATAGGTTCCGCCGACGCATTATCCAATTGCGCCAACAGGACTGCGGCGCGGCGTTTATCAATATCTCGGTCTCTCACAAACGGGACCGCGACCCCCACCTTAAATTCGCCCCCTGCGTTGGTCTGTCGTTCCAAATACCAAGGTTCAAACGACCCACGCCCTAATCGGTACTCCGCAAAAGTTTGCGTACCGTTCCATTGATACTGTTTGACGCCGAGTCGATAACGATAGTTCTCATAATATCCCAGCGGCTCGGTCATGATGTCGCCAAAGAGCATCTGGTCAAACTCGCCCGATGCGCTCAATTGCTTTCCAGCCGTAATCTGCTGTTCTCGGGCTGCGGCATCCAGCGACGGATAGCTAGCAAACACGGCCGTAATCACGTCATCGAGGGAAATAGGCGCATCCGGGGGCGGCAGTACTTCTGGAATAGCAGCGGGATCAATTTCGACCTCGGCTGGATTCAGTAGCAACTCCGAGGGCGCGGGCAGTTCCGTCGTTTGGCTCGCTTGAACGACAGGCGACTGAACTGTCGCATTCAAATCCTCTAAGAAAGTTGCCTGCAAATCGAGCGCAGTCGGCTCTGCCTGAGTTTTGGCATCTGACGTGAGGGAATCTATTGCTAGCGGTTCCGTTTTCGCGATGGTTGTTTTCGCGATGGTTTGTTGCGCGCGGACATCATCACGGGCAGAGCGACAGCCTATCGCTGCCGCCGAAATTGCTAGCAGGATCCAGAGAAGAGTCTTCAAAACTTGACCTTGGGAACTTTACTTTTTGAATCGTCGTCTTTTGGTTCCGAAGATGACACAACCGGAGGAAATCCGTTCAATTGACGCCAGAATTCGTAGCCCAAGGTTACCTGGTTTAGCAAAACCCACCCGTTTGCCCGGACACCTTGGCGGAGATAGTTGTCAGATGGCCATTCCGAGGCGTCATCGGGCAATGCCAGCACACGAAACTGACCTTTGCCATTGTCCGTTGCATCGACGTTGACAATGGTTCCGCCGAAGGTACCCACGGCAACGGAAGGCCAGCCAGCAAATTGCACGGCAGGCCAACCCTCAAACTGCAAGCGCACATGCTTGCCCGGTGTGACCAAAGGGGCGTCGTTTCCAGAGAGCCAAATTTCAACGGCCCGATCCGCGGTTTCTGGTACGAGGACAAATAGCGGATCTCCCTGCTTAACAAGTTCCCCTCCCTCGTTGGCCAGAAGTCGCACAAGCGTGCCATCACGAGGAGCAGTAATGACCTGGTTACGCTGCTTGGCCAATTTCCCTTCGATCTCGCTGAGTTCTTTTTCGGCGATCGCGACGTCGCCCAGGGCTTTTTGACGTTCGGCTTGAGTGGTAGCGATATAACCCGTTGCCTCGCGCTCTTTTTGGCTGAGCATGGACTTTTTGGCTTCAAGCGCGCTTTCCGCCGAAGCAAGATAAGCGCTCGCTTGCTTGAGCTTGGCATCGGCTTCGTTAAGCTTTCGCTGCGCGATTTCCACATCCTGGGGTGAGGCCAGGCGATCTGCCAACAAGCTATTTTTTCTCTCAAAATAGGCCAGAGATTGTGTGTAAGCCGCTTCCGCGGCAATGATCCCCTGATTTTCGGCAATCACTTTTTGCTCGGCCATCTCGACTTCTTGGCGAGCGCCTGCGATTGCCATTTTTTGGGCATCCGTAATTGCTTGCAATTTTTCGGCATAAGCCGAGGCAACAACCTTTGCCGCATCGAGCTTTTGTTTGACAGCATCACGCTGCAGTTCGTACCGCTGCAGAGCTTGGGGATCGACGTCGCGTATCTCGACGATTTTTTGGCCCTTTTTTACCTTCGCACCTTCACGGATTCCTTCACCCCATTGATAGACGACGCCTGAAATATTGGCCTGAACCGTTTGTTGGCGTTCCAAAGGTGCATAAGCAACCACTTTACCGGTTCCTTTTACCGATTGTTGCCAGGGGGCAAACAACAGCGCAAACATGGTCATCACCATCAGTAGCATCAGCGCCTTGGCGATTCTTCGGGGGGTTCGTGGTGATGTGACCAATCGCAGTGCCGGGATGGCCCGCTCTTGATAGTGAGCATGCATGCGCAAAGCCCTTCTATATATGATGAAGCTTATAATTCCTGAGCCGTGGGAGAGCCTAAGGGTGAGATCGTCAACGTGCCGTCCAGGGAAAGTTTCAGTTGCCGTTCAAAGTAAGCGAGGACGTCCTGCCGGCCCGTTCCAATAATGACAGTCACGTCATACCCTGGCTCAAGCAATCCTGGCATAACTTTTCTCAGCGCATGGTCAGTCAATTTATCGAGCAGGCCATCGACAATCAACAAGCGAGGATGACCAGCCAAACCGCGAGCGATCATCAATTGCACGACCTGATCCGAGCAAAAAGGAGCGCCGTTTGTCTGGACCGTCGAAGCCAAACCGTCAGGCAAATTGAGCATGTCATCAAGCAAACTGATCGATTGGAGCGAATTGCGCATGTCCGACTCGCTCACTTCGCTGCGCCCGATATGCAAGTTTTCAGCAATGGTTCCAGCGAAGACTTCGATATCGCGTAGCAGCACGACTTGAGCACGTAAACTATCAAGCCGCAGGCGGCGAATATCGTGGCCATCCACTTCAACTTGCCCATAGATGGAAGTCTGATAGCCAGCCAATCCTTCCAGGAGTTCTGCTCGTCCTGCTAAAGACTCGGCAACGATTGCCCACTTTTGCCCGGGCTTAATTGTGATCGCTGTGGATTCCGCGGAATGATTCGTCGCGTCTGAAGCATGAGGCCCGTTGTGAATGCGCACCAAAATTCCAGACTCCGTTCTTGGCAGTTCAATGCCGTCGATACGCTCCAGGGGCATGTCTAGCAAATGACCCAATTTGTCCATCGATGCCATGACGTCATAAAATCCTTCAAGATGCTTGCCTATTTTTGCAAATGAACCAACGATCAGGGTCACAATCAATTCGGCGGCCACAAGTTGTCCCAGGGTCAGTTGTCCATTAATGACCAGCCAACCTCCTAGGCCCAATAGCACGGTGCTTGCGAGCGCCTGCACGAACAATGCGCATACGATTTGACGGATGAGAATTCGGAAATGGCTGGCCCGAGCAATCAAGTATTCGGTGACAAATCGATCAGCTCTGTCGAGTGCGAAAGCTAGCCCGCCTCGAGAGCGAAAGAGCGTTGGATGTCTTGCTAATTCCTCGAGCCAACTTGCTGTCTTGTACTTCTGCCGCGATTCATCGATGCTAGTCGCAACGGCATTACGGCCCAAGAAAAAAACGATGACCGCCATCAACAGGATTAAGAAGGCGTCGAAACCCAAAAATACCGGGTGGTAGAAGGCAATGACGATCATTCCCACTATCGTCTGAAGGACCAGTGATGTCCCGTCGAGCAGGAGTTGTGTTGTCACCTTTTGAACCGTAACCATTTCAAAGTAACGATTCACAAGTTCGGGACCATAATGCGTTTTCCAAAAATCGGCCTGCACGCGGGGGATCCTGTACGCCAGATCAGCCGTGACGCGAACAAACAGCCGTCTTTGAATAATTTCGGCAACATAAGTTTGCACCGCACGTAGGCAGGCTGAAAATGCCATAAAAACAAACAGTATCGCTGCTAGAACAATCACCGGCTGCACGAATTGACCGAACGCAACTGTATTGACCAAGGCTTCGATCGCAATCGGTGTGGAAAGCGCGAGAACACCGACAAACAAGGCAAAGACAAGAATGACTGCGATATCGCTTTTTTCGGGCGCGAGCAAAGTCATGTATCGCGCGAGCGGTTTCCGTTCGTGGTGGTCCTCCGAGGCAAGGGCACTGCACGGATAGCAAGACTGTAGCGACAACCATTGGACTGTCCCTGTCGCGCTTTCAAGTAAGGATCGCATGGCTTTTACACTTGATCGACGAAAATCACCGTTGGCGTTCGAATCCACAAGTTGTATGCGGCCATCGCCATGATCGACGAGCAACAGCCAGCTGAGTTCCCCACCGGCGTTACACCAGACGGCTCCTACAGGCGCCCCGTAGCGAACGAGGTGACCTGCCTCCTCCGGAGATATTTTTAAATGGTCGATGCGGATTTTTAGAGACGGGCCTGTAGCGATTAACTTGGCTGTATAATCTTCCAGATCAAAAGATTCCCCGTGTTGATCAGAGTTCAGACCACCGATCACTCGTCTGAGTTCAGCGCGATCAATTTGAAGATCCATTTCGATCGAAGCAAGAGTCAGAAACTCTAATACTGCCTCGGTCGACTGCGACTGCTGACCTAGAAAATCGCCAGGACGTTCCATAGCACCTGAATTCATGAGTGTCTCTCAGCTGGATTGCTCCACCAATGACATGCTGCCATCAGTAATCAGTTAGTTAAGCTGCTCGGCAACGCTCTCACGATTCATAAGTCTTCAGAAGGACCCCGCATTCATTGGACTTGATAAACCTGGAAGCTTTGCAAAATTAAGGACCCAGTTTACAAGTAATTCCAAAATGTTGCGTCCCCACTGATAAGAGGACAAATCCAGTCCTAAGTCGAGAGCAATTCGGGATGAGCTTCCCCAGATTATCGCTGCATTGAGAGGCTTTCCGAATGCCCCTAAAGATAAAACGGCGTGCGCCGAATTAAATTCTAATTCCTTGCCTCACTGCCTCATGCAGCTAAAAAAATAGTTGCTGCCGAAGCTGAAACTTGAGCGTGCGATGAGGGGCTCGAGCTTGTATAGATTTTCTCGATGGAAACGATAGTTTTTAGTTAGTGCGCAGTAGGACACGGACGCGTTGAGCGGAAGGGGCCGGAGGCCCAATAGTCTAAAGCCTAGTTTTTCCGCCTCATCCATCATGGTGCGTAAAACCTAGTGGGCGATGAGGGACTCGAACCCCCGACATCCACGTTGTAAGCGTGGCGCTCTAACCAACTGAGCTAATCGCCCGATCTTGTTTGCCAAGCTTGGTTTCCCAAGAATAGGACAGTATCTTGTGCCAGAAGGTGACTGTCAATCCAACGGATTTTCGAGGAGTGGTCCACGGTGCTGGAATTGCTAACCTGTTTGCTACTGGCCGTGCATTTGCTGGCCATGAACCTCGCGAGCGCGGGCCCGCTGGTGTGTGTCTGGCTGGGCTGGCGTGATGACGGAGCAATCGTTTCTCTCGGGCGACGGTTGGCGTGGTGGTCGGTGGGTGCATTCGTGATCGGAATGCTCACCGGCGGCGGCATGCTACTCTCTGCCAACAGCACGGGTTTGTCAGCGGCGCTGGCTCGCTTTCCCGCCAGGGCGTATTGGTTTGCCGGTGCGGAGTTGCTGTTCTCGCTCGTGGTGATGCTGTTGATAGCCGGAGCCTGGAGAAAATTGAATCGCTGGGGCCTAGCTGTTCTCGCATTCATCACAGCGACCAATTTGCTTTATCACTTTCCGCCGATGATGACCGTCATTGGCCAACTCGCGTCCAATTCGCGCTGGGCGAGCGAGGGCGTCATCGATCGCCCTACCCTTCTGTCGCTCATGGGACGGCACGAGGTGCTGGCCCTCTCTTTTCACTTTGGAATGTCGTCTTTTGCAGTCGCGGGAATCGCCGTCTTGCAGTTGATCTCGCAACAGGCTAAAGAACCAGCAGGCATCACAAAATCGCGTGCTCGCGGAGCCGCGATCCTTGCCCTGACAGCAACGCTGGCCCAAATCCCGATTGGCCTTTGGCTGCTAATGAGTTTGCCAACTCCCGCGCAAACTTCGCTGATGGGCGCAAGCCTGTGGGCATCACTCACTTTCATGGCCGCACTGATTACGTCGCTGGGCTTACTGCAAAGATTAGTGATGGTTGCGATTGGCGAAACAGATCGGCAAAACCTGAAAAGAGTCGTTTCGCTCTTATGCGGTGTCGTGCTGTTGATGACGCTCTCGCTGCGTAGCTCGCGGCCCACCCCTCGGATGGATGCAGAAACAAAAACAGCCTCGACCCAAGCGGCCGAGGCTGAATAGTTTTTTTGGAAATTACGCTAAGTTAAAAATTACTTGGCGGGTTCTTTCTTGGCGTCTTCCAGCGGACCGCCGGGGAGCTTTCCTTCGCTGATCAATTCGCCAAAAGTGGGGCTTTTGTCGTCTCCCGCCACGCTGTGCATGTCGGCAACCTTCTTCAGCGATTCCACGATTTTCTCGGGATTCTTCATGTCAGCCTTTTTATCGAGCAGCTTCGCGAGCTCTTGGCCGTAGGCGTTTTGATTCTTGCGAAGTTTGCCCTGATGACAAGTAAAGCAACCTGCCTTCTTCACTTCCTTACCAAAGTCAGATTCTTTGTCGGAAGCGTAAAGTGTAATGAATTCTTTTTGAAATTGCGGAATGGCCTGCGCGGGCTTAGTTAATGTCACCAAAGCCAAAACCGCAAGACAGAGAACGAAAGCAATCTGGCGCATAAAGAAAAACCTCTTCGAATTAAGGGTTCGTGAAACAACCAGTAGAATCGCGTCGGAAAGTGATGTCAAGTTAACCGATTTTTATTCAGTGCCGCGACTCGTCGCAGCTTTATCCCATGTGCTTAACGATCGCGTCGCCGAATTCGCTGCACTTCACCAACTTCGCACCGTCCATCAAACGTTCAAAGTCATAAGTGACCGTCTTCGCGCTGATCGCTCCGTTGAGTCCCTTAACAATCAGGTCGGCCACTTCAGTCCAACCCAGGTAACGGAACATCATCTCGCCCGAAAGAATGACCGAACCGGGGTTCACTTTGTCCTGATCCGCATACTTGGGAGCCGTGCCGTGGGTTGCTTCAAAGATCGCATGGCCGGTGTCGTAGTTAATGTTCCCACCAGGGGCGATGCCGATGCCGCCCACACAGGCCGCCAGGGCGTCGCTGATGTAGTCGCCGTTGAGATTCAACGTGGCGATGACGTCGTAATCTTCGGGCCGGGTCAAAATCTGTTGCAGCATCGCGTCGGCAATGACGTCTTTAATGACGATCTTCTTGCCCGTTTTGGGTGATGTGAGCTCACACCAGGGACCGCCGTCGAGTTCCGTCGCGCCGAATTGTTCCTTAGCGCACTGATAGCCCCAATCACGGAAGCCACCTTCGGTGAACTTCATGATGTTGCCTTTATGAACCAGCGTCACCGAGCGGCGATCGTTATCAATCGCATATTGAATCGCTGCCTTGACGAGCCGCATGGTCCCTTCCTGGCTGACGGGCTTGATGCCGATGCCCACCGTGTTGGGGAAACGAACTTTCTTCCAACGATCGGGAAACGCTTCGGAAAAGAGCTTGCTGAACTTCTGGCAATCTTCGCTGCCAGCTTGGAACTCGATGCCCGCGTAGATGTCTTCGGTGTTCTCGCGGAAGATCACCATGTCGGTCTTTTCGGGTTCACGAACCGGCGTGGGGACACCCGTGAAATACTGAACCGGTCGCAAACAGACATATAAATCGAGAATCTGTCGCAGCGCGACATTCAGCGAACGAATCCCGCCGCCAACCGGCGTGGTGAGCGGCCCCTTGATACCGACCAGCAACGTGCGAAAAGCATCAAGCGTTTCGTCGGGCAGCCAGTTCCCCACGGCATTGAAAGACTTTTCGCCGGCGAGGACTTCCTTCCAGACGATTTTCCGCTTGCCGCCGTAAGCCTTTTCGACCGCGGCATCGAACACACGTTGGCTGGCCCGCCAAATATCGGGCCCCGTGCCGTCTCCTTCGATGAAAGGAATGATCGGGTGATCGGGCACCAGCAGGCGGTCCCCTTGCTTGGTGATTGGCTGGCCTGCGGCAACGTCAGTCATCGTCGTGTGCTCCAAATCTCAGAAATCATTTCCAGAAAAACTACCGACCAATGATCGGCGTGGGACAAGCAGCCGATTTTCGGTTGACTCCCGCAAGTGAGTCAATGGGCTCAGCCCCAGACATGACGACGTTTTCCCGGAGTTGTCCTGTCAGAATCCCACTCCTATACTCGGCCAAGAGGATCTCGCTCGCATCATTCTCATCCATTTGGCTTATCACAAAGGGAATCTGTCATGTCGTTTTCGTCCAATCGCCGAGATTTCTTGGCAACCATGGCCGCCACAGGAGCCGGCCTTTCGCTAGGGAGTTCGCCGATGACGCGTTTATTTGCCGAAGAGTCCACGAGCGAGCCGTTCAAAATTTCGGTGGCTGAGTATTCGCTCCACAAAATGATCGCCAAGGGGGAACTCGATCCCCGCGATTACGGCCCATTTTGCAAGGAGAAATTCGACGTCGATGGCATCGAATACTGGATGGGACCCTACGCCGATAAGGCCAAAGATCTCGCCTATATGGATGAAATGAAGAAAAAATCCGAGGATGCCGGGGTCAAGCAGCTGCTAATCATGGTCGACATCCCCGATGGGAAAGGAGATCTCGGAAATCCCGACGAAAAACTGCGGCAAGTTGCCGTTGAAGAGCACTATCAGTGGGTCGAGGCCGCCAAACGCATGGGCTGCCACTCGATCCGCGTGAACGCCCGCTCGGCCGGCTCCAAGGAAGAGCAGGCTAAGCTAGCAGCCGACGGCCTGCGCAAGCTCAGCGAATTCGCCGCTCCTTATGGCATTAACGTCATCGTCGAAAACCACGGCGGCTATTCCTCGGACGGGGCCTGGTTGGTGGGGGTCATGAAGGAAGTGAATCTTCCCAATTGCGGGACTTTGCCCGATTTCGGCAATTTTTTCGTCGATCGCGAAAAAGGCGTCGAATACGACAAGTACAAGGGTGTTGAAGAGCTGATGCCCTACGCCAAGGCCGTGAGCGCCAAGAGCCACGTCTTCGACGCCGAAGGGAACGAATCGGAAATCGACTATTACCGGATGGTCAAAATCGTTCTCGATGCGGGCTACCACGGCTACCTGGGCATCGAATGGGAAGGCCAGACGCCCGAATCCGAGGTCGAAGGGGTTCTGTTGACCAAGGCTTTGCTTGAGCGGATCAGAAGTGAAATGGCTTGAGCCAAACTTAAAGAAATCAGCACTTCGAAAAAAGGCGTCCCTTGGGACGCCTTTTTTCTTGGAATCACCGAGGATTGCAGCTTCGATGACGCGTCTCTCGGACGGGACACCAGACTGGACACCCGAGAATTCGGGAGAGACTGCTGTGCACAAAAACTAGGCACGAGTCGCAGCGCATGACCTAAGCAGGTGCTGCCCAAAAATAGGCACGCATAGGCCATCGACGTAAGTGCAAGCACTGCAAGGGCCTACGTGATGCATTTGCCCGATAGCAAATAGTGGAAGCAAACACGGAGGCCGCAGCGGCCCTTCGGCCACAAATCCTGCTGAATGCGTAAGGAGACCATTAACATGCTAGCCCAATCTCAGGAAACCTATCGGGAAGTCCTACAAGTCGCCGACAACCTTTATCGCCAAGACCCCGACTGGGTCACCTTCTTTCGGGAAGTTGTTGGCATCGACGGCATCATCCGCAAGAAATTCCCCTCTTTTGAAGAACTGACCAAGTTCGAGCAAACCGACGAATTCGACCGGATTCAGAAGATGCTGGTAAAACTCCGCGAAAAGCGAAATGCTTCGGATCCCGAAACCGAGCCCACTCGCGTGATTACGGTTCGCCTACCCAAGAGCATGCACGAATATCTGCGAACCGAGGCTCACGATCTGCGGACCAGCATGAATAAGCTCTGTATTTCCAAGCTGCTCCAGGTGATCGGCGAGGAAATGATCCCCAACGAGCGTTCGGCCACGCCTGAATCGGCCCCGGCTCCTGCCCCGCGGCCAGTTACCAACCACAACCACCTGGGCGGCCCGGCCACGACGTCGTTCACACAGTCGACACCCTCGGCTCAGGGCGGTTACCAACCCAATTTGCAGAACACGCCGCAGCCCCAAACCGCGACGATGCCGTTCAAGCCGTCCCAGCCACGCTTTTAATTAAGCGTTGCAATGAAATTTCGTAGATAGCAGCAGGATAGCCTCGGCCGAACTTATCGGCCGGGGCTTTTTCGCGCGCTCAATTGGATTTTCCACAGGAGGGAGCAGAGTAAGCGGAGACAGAATTCCGGGCAGCGGAAGCAAGATGTTGCTATTGTAAATGCAATCGGATTGCATTTACAATAATGCTAGCTATTTCCTAAGGTCATTCTGAGAGGAGTTCTGCGACTCGAAGAATCTGGCTTCAATCATTTCACGTTTTCTATACGTGGAAGTGCTGCAGACTAGATCCTTCGGTCGGCAAGCCTCTCTCAGGATGACCCATGGGCAATTTTTTCTCTGCTTCCTCTGCTCACTCCTGTAAAAGAAAAATCCGGAGAGGACCATAAGCCGGGTTCTGTCTCGCCGAAGCGAGTGGCGACCATTCCTCTACGACCACGGTTGCCCGTGGCCTCTAGCAACCTACCCGAGAGTCATGGCGAGTCGGACCGACTCTGCTCTCTGCTTGGTCTTGCACCGGGTGGGGTTTACCGAGCCAAGCGAGTCACCTCGCCTGCTGGTGCGCTCTTACCGCACCTTTTCACCCTTACCGCGCGAACGCGGCGGTTTATTTTCTGTGGCACTTTCCCTAACCTCGCGGCCGGTGGGCGTTACCCACCACCCTGTCCTATGGTGCCCGGACTTTCCTCCCGCCCGCGCAAGCGCGAACCGGCGATCGCCCAGTCCTCTCCGGAAGTAATATGATAACCGAAAACAGGGCGAGGCGTAGCTCGTCGGCTACCGTACAATAACTAAAAAGTTCTAAACTTGCTACATGAACGCAGAATCCTTACTTCATCGCATCGCCAAAGTCCTAGCCGAATATCGTCTGGAAGCAGTGATGATTGGCAATTCCGCTGCGGCCTTGCATGGAGCGCCGGTGACCACGCTCGACATCGACTTCATGTTCCGCAAAACACCCGCCAATTTGACCAAACTCAAAAAAGTGGCGCGAAGTTTGGATGCGAGTATTCTAAAGCCCTATTATCCTGTCTCTGATTTCTATCGAGTTGTGAACGACGACAACAGCATGCAACTCGACTTTTTGGTGAAGCTACATGGCATTCGCTCGTTTGAGGGTCTCAGAACCCGGGCGACTCGCGTCGACTTTGGCGATAACTCGCTACTGATTGCCAGCTTAGCGGATATAATCAAAAGCAAGCGAGGCGGGGACGTAACAAAGACCTCGCCGTGCTCGATATCTTGGAGCAAACTCAGCGTGAACAAGAAAACAACAACGAAAAGTAATTCGCGCAAGCCCGACGCGCTTCGTCGAGAAAGCGACCGTGCGCTCGTGGAACAAATTCGCCGGCTCTTGGCGCTCCCCATGAACAAGCGGACTCACTTCCTGCGCGTGCGGCATCCGTCGGGAGGTTCGCACCTTTAGAATTCGCAACGACTCATCGAATACTTCTTTTCTTGGTTACTATCATGAGTGACGTACCCACCACTCCGGTTGCAGCACCTTCATGGCGATTTAGCATCCGCTCGTTGCTGATAATTACGGCCGTGGTATCCGTCCTTCTTGCACCGTTTCATTGGTTGGGAGTGGGTTACTTATTCAACATCATTTTTTCTTCAATCTTAATTGGCACAAGCGTTTCTGTGCGACACACTTCTGGCCTGAGCACAGCGGCCATCATTAGCGCCGTCGGAATCTTGGTTTCGTTTCCGGCCATGTTCTTGGAATTGATGATCGTGCAAGGGCTTTCCGGAACGCCATTCTTAGCCGGCGTGGCTAATTTTGCGGCCTGTCTTATCTGTATTCCGTTTAAACCAAAAACGCTCATCTACACATCCGTATTGTGCATCGCAGGACTCGTCCCATATGCGATCGTGATTCCCGACCGCTACGTGAGATATCGCGAGCTTGTTGACCTGGCCAAGACATATCCCTTGGAATCGTTAGAAACTCGACTCGCGTTTGATCAAGAGATTCCCTTAGCGAGGTCTTCGCAAAAACCACAGTTGAGTTCTGCGGTCGACGCATCGCTCGTCGACTTTGAGCAGCGCTCGAACCATCATTATTACCGTCGTGCCTGGGCACTTGAGCGACTCCACGACGAGACTTATCAGCGATTCACAATTGCAGAGAATTTTGGCGCACTCCGCATGGGATATCTATCGAAACGAGACATTCAGCCACCTCGCCGTGAACAAATCAAGTTGCCTATCCAATTCGGAAGGCCAAAAACTCCGACACCTCTGATCTACGAAGAAGTTCATGCGGTTTCGATAACGAACAGCTTTAATCCCGACATGCTGGGCTTTTCCCCGAGTCGCCGAACAACCGCTGGGTTTGAACCTCACGGCCCTGTCGATTTGGAAGAACGCCTCAACGGAATTCGACCCTATGCGGATCATCACCTACAACTTGTCCGTCTCGAACTCGTCGGCTTGCTGAAACACGATAAGCCCCGTGTCTATATCGCAGAAACAATTCCGTTGATGAACGAGCTAGAGACACTTCCCCACCGTTCGCTCAACGCCTTTGAAGCTCAATCGCTACCGCAATTGGCAACCGAACGCGACACGGTAATTAAAGAAACATCCGAAGGTGCCGTAATGCTCGGTGCGGTGCGTGCGGGTAATGATTGCCTGCAATGCCACAATGGCCCACGTGGCAGACTCTTGGGAGCGTTTTCTTATGAATTTCGCGGTATTGCTGAATCGGCGAACGTCGCGGAGTGACGACTGGGCTGGTAAGTTCGCCGGCTTCTTCAATATTCAAGTGTGGCATTTCATGGAACTTCAATGGAATGGTGGCCGTAGGCTCAAGCAACAAACCTTGCTTGGTAACACCTGCACTTAGCCCGTCGTTAGCAGTTTGAACAATGTTGATCACTTTCGAATCAGCCCTTCGATTTGCCAGATAATTTACCAGACCGCGCGAATGATTCTGGCGCGAACTGTTTCGCGACTAACAAGAATCCCCCTCTCTAGAACTGACAGGTACGTTCAAACACTACAATAGAATAAAAACTTAGTAATTGTGGGCAACTATTTTCGATCTAACATATAACCATTAGCGTATTAATGTCTGATCGATCCCTACCATGAGTGCGATTAGGGAGTATGAATTTCCCGCACTTTCTATGTGTCTTGCCGAGCTAGGCCAGGCAGTTCATAATTCGTCGCATACGGATAACCGAATCAGTTTTTAATTGCGGCGAACACCCATGGCGAAATAGGGTATATTAAGAATACTGATTCATCTAGGGTACTTTCGTTAATTGATTTTCCGTTAATGGGAAATCGAGAATGCGGTTAGCAGTGTGTACATGAACGATACAGGCTGACCACAATGTGTCGTGGTCAGGTACCCACCTGTCAGGCAGCCAGGGATGCTTTCGTTCACAAGTCAGTTATTAGTTGAGTTACCAAACAAGAGATTATGTCAAGCAACATGAAACACAGAATTGCGGCACTGACCCCCCGTCAGCTCGAAGTCGTGCGGTTGGTCAGTCTGGGATGCATCGTCGAGGAGATCGCGAACATTCTCGATCTAGCCGTGAGCACGGTCGACAATCACAAGGCCGCGGCGATGAAGACCCTTGGAACCGACAAGGCGACTTTGTTGACCCGTTTGGCGATCAAGTACAAGATCAGCCCGATGGACGACAAGTTGACGGCTGCTGAAAAACGGAAAAGCGGCCGCAAAAACGACGGCTGGAACTAAGTTTCCTGGCCGATCTTCAGCAGTTTCTGATGCAATTTATGCATTCCCGTCCGTTGCTGCGCTACGATTTGAGACGGTGCGGTCGAGTCGGATCGTTAAAAAATCACGTCGGGGGGATGTCGTAAAATCTTCATCCCCCTGTAAGTGTTGCAATTGGCACATGGTCTCCGAGCGACCGCTAGCTGCACTTGAGGTGGCGATTGGCAGTAAGACGTAGGGACTGGGAAATTTCTGCGTAGCGGATAAAGAATTTGCGTCAGGGACTTCCGCTAGCAAACCCCCGGCATTAGATTCGCGTAGAGACAAACTATCGGAACGGAGCGAACGTGCCTGTCGCGGGGCGGGACGGTCGCTGACCAAGGGAGTTTGAACTGGAGGCCTCTCATGCTCAGTCCAGCATTGTTGATCGCTTGTGTCGGTTTTGTCGTCTATTGCACTCTTGATATCGTGCGCTCACTGCCCGGCAGTAGCGAAAGTTAAAGCCCGGTAGAAGTGAGAGCTAAGCGTCTGCTGATTGAGCGTCGCTTTTCACATCATTTTTATCCGGCCAGCACGATCTGCGCTTCTTTTTTCACGCCTACTATGGCAGGCGCGGGAGCTCCCCCTATGGTGGGGTCGTCGAGGCGTTCGATCATGACCTGGGTTTCCAGCGTTGAAGTCACGCCATTGCCACGATATGTCCCACTCGTGGGAGCCGCATCAGCGGGGTCACGCGCTGCAGCCACCGCTACGTGGCGGTCGGAAACGGCCAACCCAATCGTGGGATCAAATCCGCGCCAACCGGCACCGGGTAGATAAACCTCGGACCAGGCATGAAGATGCCGCTCGTCGCGAAAATCGCTATAGCCGTACCCGCTAACAAACCTCGCGGGTAATCCGACCAAACGGCAAATCTCGTTGAACAGGATCGCTTGATCTCGGCAGGCACCGCTGCGCTGCTGCCAGGTGGTCTCCGGATCATAGGCGGCACCTTCCTGCCGGACAACGGTTTCGCAGTCGCGATAGATTCGCCCTGTGAGTTGTGTGAGAAACGCCAGCGTGTCTCCACCCGATTCCTGCAACACTTCCGAAGCCAAGCGGCGCAATACGTCCGAGTCGGTCATGGGGGCGGCAAAGTAATTCCACAACGGATTGGACTGGTCGCAATGCCGTAGTGGCAAAGTCACCGCCTCGGGAGCCATCAAGAAATTGAACGGATTATTGAGCAGCGTTTCGACCACGCATTCAGTGGTGACGATCAGATTGGCCGTAAAACCTTTAAACCAGCAACGGGTGACGTCGTTGCCATGCAAATCTTGAAAGTGAGTGATGCCCGTCGGCTCGGGCTGAATTCGTAAGCGAAACCGCTCAAGTCGCTGGAAACTATCGTTGCGGGGCCGCAGGCGGATGGTCAGAGGTTCACAGTAAACAGCTTTGTCATAGCGATACGTCGTAATGTGCCGAATTTGAAGTAACACGCTGGGTTCCTTGACTGGGTCATTGGACAAAGGAATGGAAGGCGGAAACTAACTCTGCGACTGCAATTGCTTGTTGTGGTTGAGAGATTGAAACTGCTTCATGCTGTTGCTGTACGATTCAATGGGCCGCATGGCAAAAAAGGTTTCGTAGATCGCGTCGCTCAAATCATTGAGCCGCGTTTGCAAATCGTCGACGAACTCGTGCAAACCACGGGAAATGATTTCCGGAGCTCGGGCATAGGCTAGGCTCGCGTGGAGGTGGCCCAACTGCTGCTCGGCGGGATTGCTAAAGCCCCCTAAAGCGGCCCCCGAAATCGCGTGGAGCGATTCATTCGCTTTCGTCAGGCAATACAGCACCGCCCGGGGAAATTCCCGGTCTAAAATCAGAAAATCAACCACGCGGTCGGGCTTAATCTGCCCGTGACGTTGGCGATACATCTCAAACGCGCTGGCCGATCGCAGGAGCGCCGTCCAGTGCAAATCGTCATAGGCCGTGCCGACGTCCTCGGGGCTGGGCAAGAGCATCAGGTATTTCACGTCCAGAATTCGCGAAGTCTTATCGGCCCGCTCGATCAGGTGAGCCATCCGGCATAAGTGCCAACCTTCGCCGTGCGTCATCGTGGCGTCGGTCACGCCGACAAAATGCTGTCCGGTGTAGCGGATCTGCTCGTAGAAATCGACCAAATGCTCCAGGCTTTGGCTTTTGCCGTGCGTTTCTTGCACCATCAAGTAGAAGCGATTGATGTGCTCCCACATTTCCGACGAAATGATCTCGCGGATGCTACGGGCATTCTCGCGAGCCGCGTACAAGCATGAGATGATCGAATTGTGATTTTCGTGATCGCCGGTCAAAAAATGGAGCACATTCTGCCGGGTCGCATCGGTGTACCGTTCTTGAAACTTGTCGTAATCGCCGGTCGTCAGCACCAATGGCAACCATTGCTCACGCGCATTGCCGGGCAAGTCGAGAATCAAATTCAGATTCACCGAAATGAAACGGGCGACGTTTTCCGCCCGCTCGACATAGCGGCTCATCCAGTACAAAGATTCAGCTACACGACTGAGCATCGGACTTACTCTCCATCCAAAACCCAGGTGTCTTTGCTGCCGCCACCTTGCGATGAGTTCACCACAAGCGAACCCTTGGTCAGCGCCACGCGAGTTAACCCGCCGGGCAAAACATGAATTCCACGGCCGTAGATAATGTAGGGCCGCAGATCTACGTGCCGGCCTTCGAGACCATTTTCCGTGAGGATCGGCACGCGCGACAATTCCAGCGTCGGCTGAGCGATGTAATTGCGGGGATTAGCTTTGATCAAATCGGCGAACTTAGCCCGCTGCTCGGCGGTTGATTGCGTGCCGATGAGCATGCCATACCCACCCGATTCGTTAGCCGGCTTCACGACGAGCTTATCCAAATTGGCCAGCACATAGTTCCGCTGCTTCTCATCCCAGCACAAATACGTGGGAACATTGGGCAGAATCGGCTCTTCCTTGAGATAGTAACGAATGATGTCGGGGACGTAGGCGTAGACGACCTTATCGTCGGCGATCCCCGTGCCGGGTGCGTTCGCCAAAGCAATGTTGCCGTTGCGGTAGACGTTAAACAGTCCCGGCACGCCAAGCATCGAATCTTTGCGGAACGCCTCCGGATCGAGGAAATCGTCATCCACCCGGCGATAAAGCACGTCGATCCGCTCAAAGCCGTAAATCGTCCGCATGAACACAAAGCCGTTATTCACGACCAAATCCCGGCCTTCGACGAGCCGCACGCCCATTTGCTGGGCGAGATAGGAATGCTCGAAATAAGCCGAGTTATAAATACCCGGCGAAAGCACCGCCACGGTCGGTTGGTTGGACTGGCCTTCCATCAAATACTGGAGCGAATCCAACAACTTGCTGCAGTAATCCACCACGGGTTTGACACGCAATTGTTCGAACAACTGCGGGAACGTCTGCTTCATCAATTGGCGATTCTGTAGAACATACGACACACCCGAAGGGCAGCGCAAGTTGTCTTCCAGCACATAAAGCTGACCGTCACCCCCACGGACCAAGTCGGTGCCCGTGATATGGCACCAGATTTTTTTCGGGGGGTTCAAGCCCACGCATTGTTGCCGGAACGATGGGGCCGACAGAATAACATGATCGGGAATGACCCGATCTTTAAGAATTTGCTGACGATGATAAATATCGTCGATGAACATATTGAGCGCTAAGATGCGCTGTTTGAGACCACGATCGATCCACTGCCACTCTTTGCTCTCCATGATGCGGGGAACAATATCGAAAGGGATCGTTCGCTCGGTGCCGCGTTCGTCGCCGTACACATTGAACGTTATGCCCAGCCGCACCATAGCCCGATCAGCCGATTGTTGGCGAAGCCGCAGCTCTTCGACAGACATTTTCTGGAGATGATCATAGAGCAAGTCGGCCTGCTTCCGCGGCCGGCCTTCCTCATCGAACATTTCGTCGTAGAACCCCTCATTTGCATACTGGGGTAACGTGTCTGACGTAGCCAACGGTCGAGATTCCAGAGTTTGAGAGGCTACAGACATGGAGTTAGGACTTCATTGCATGGTAGAAAGAGAAGGGAGCGCACTCCTAGCGCCTCGCCTGATTCTATGCATGCAAATCGTGCGCCCACATCCGCAACCTCGAAATAAGTGTCCAACTGTTAAGGAGTTAGATTGTAGCAACTTCGCCGGGACTCGCAAAAGTGCCTGTTTCACTTGCAGTTCAGAGCGCGACTTTGTTGCATTGACCGATCACGATGGCCCATCCTGCACAGCTACCAATTGATGATTTACTCACCGATTGCGACATTCGGCGGACCCGTCGATCAGGCCCAGGGGGACAACATCGCAATAAGGTCGAAACCGCGGTGGTGATCGAGCATCGTCCCACAGCCATCCATGCCGAGGCGAATGAACGGCGTAGCCAGGAACAAAACCGGCAAGTCGCTCTTCACCGGCTACGAATCAAACTTGCGATCACACATCGCACAAACCCAGCGTCGGTGCCCTCGGAACTCTGGCAAGCTCGCACCGCAGGGGGCAAACTCTCAGTGAATGGCGAGCACGACGACTTTCCGGGACTTTTAGCCGAGGCGCTTGATTGGATCGCCGTCGCTGAATTTGATCTGGCGGGCGCTGCGAAATCTTTAGGGGTTAGCAGCTCGCAATTGGTCAAACTTCTGAAAATCGAGCCGGAAGCCTTGTCGCTGGTCAACCGCGAACGCCAAGCCCGCGGCCACAGTCCCTATCGCTAGCGCAGCCCCTACCGCTAACCGGTCGGCTCGTCAGCCAGGACCCACTTCTTTACAATGCCAGATTGCCTACCTCCAACGACCCGCACAGCTTTCATGACCACAATTCTATTTGATATCGACGGCACACTGATCAACACGGGTGGCGCGGGGAAGATCGCTTTTGCGGAAACCTTCCACGAGCTCTTTGGCATCAGTGAAATTTCGAGCAATGTGGGATTCGCGGGCCGCAGCGATCGTGCGATTGCCCAAGAATTGATGCAAGTCCATGGCATTGATGCCACGCCCGAGAATTGGCAGTTGTTCACTACCGCTTTCTTACCCCGACTAGAACAAGTCTTGCCCCGCTCTGCCGGTGAAATTCTGCCTGGTGTCGTGGAATTGCTCGATGAATTGGCCACGCTGCCACATGTGTCGATTGGATTGCTCACGGGTAATATCGCCGTAGGTGCTCGAGCGAAACTTTCGCATTACAAATTGTTCGAGCGATTTCACTTCGGCGGTTATGGTGACGATTGGACCGATCGCTGCGACATAGCTGTGGCAGCACTCGACGCCGCCAAGCAACATGCCAATGGTCACGGAGCGCGAAATGGCAAGGTCGTCGTTATTGGCGACACGCCTGCCGACGTGAGATGCGCCCGGGCCATCGATGCCTATGCCGTCGCCGTGGCAACCGGCGGCGCTACGTTGGACCAACTCGCGGCTTGTGAGCCCGATCTGCTGCTCGCTGATTTGACTGACACAGAACTACTCATGGCGCATGTGAACTCAGTGATCGCCCCCTAATGGCCGCGTCAGAAGCTCCCGACAATCGCCGAAGTTGGTCCTTTGCCGAGCGCCACGGCTTGTTGATCGTCGGTATTTCGCCGGTGATTGCCAACGTGGTCGGCAGCATCTTCAACATTCTCTACAATCAGCGGCAAATCTGGCCCATTCTTTCTGAAGCCCAGCAGCATCGGTTCGATCAATGCTGGCTGGTTTACAACGCGATTATCTATCCGCTCGCAGTGGCCTGCTGGGTTGCCCCACTGATTTGGCTGCGGCCGATTCATCGCAATCTGCTGCAAGGATTCCCCGTCGATGAATCGCGGCTCTTAACGGCTCGACGGAGCGTGATCAACTTGCCTTGGTGGATCCTAATCGTTGCCGGCTTGAGTTGGTTATCGTGTATCGCCGTCTTTCCGCTCGCACTCGCGACCGTGCCGGGAGAACTGAAATCCGAAGTGGTATGGCACTTAGCCGCCTCGTTCGTGACGGCATCGCTCATTGCCGTGAACCACAGCTTTTTTGCCGTGGAGTTGCTCAGCCAACGAGTTTTGTATCCCGTATTATTTCGCAATAGCAGCCCAGCGAATGTCCCCGGTGCCGTGCCGCTGAACATCATTGCCCACGGCATGATGTTCACGATCTCCGCGGTTGTGAGCCCCGTTGTTTCGCTCGTGCTGCTACTGCTCGTTCCCCAAGCCTCGAAAGACGCTCCCTTTTTCGGCGCCGCCGTGGGTGTGGTCGCGATCATCTTCGCGCTCACAACGGCTTGGATGTTGGGCCAACTTGTCGTCGGACCGGTCCGACGGCTCGGTGAAACGGCCATCAAAGTCAGCGAAGGCAACTATGATGTTCGCGTCAATTTGCTGCGGGCCGATGAGTTTGGGCCCTTGATCGAACGCTTCAATTCGATGGTGCAAGGCCTACGTGACCGCGAACGCTTACAAGAAACCTTTGGCCGTCATGTCGGGCAAGTTGCCGCACGTCAGATTCTCGCGCAAGGTGATGGGCTCGTCGGCAGCGAGCAAGTCATCACCGTCATGTTCGTCGACGTCCGTAATTTCACCGAGCATTCCGCCAAACACACACCGCAAGAAGTTGTGGCGGCGCTGAATATCTTCTTTCGCGATGCCGTGGAAACCGTCGAGGCCAACGGCGGGATGGTGAATAAATTTTTGGGCGATGGTTTTATGGCGTTGTTCGGCATTGGACCACAGCAACCCGATCACGCGCGGCAAGCCGTCACGGCCGCACAGCAGCTATTTCACTGTCTGGACAACGTGAGCACAGAACTCGCGAAAGTTGGTTGGCCGGGGCTTAAGATTGGAGTCGGCATCAATTCCGGCCCCGCGATTGTCGGTAGCATCGGCTCGCCTAAACGGCAGGAATTTACCGCCATTGGCGACACGGTGAATATCGCTTCACGCGTCGAGGCTCTCACCAAAACCGTGGGGCAACAGCTGTTGATCACGGAACAAACCAAAGCCCTGCTGCCAGCAGAGTTCCAAACGCTGCCGCTGCCACCTCAAGCAGTCAAAGGCAAAGGCGAACCACTGCAGCTCTATGCTATCGCCGAGAAATCCGCGTGATTTCATGGGGTTACAGCTGCCGTCGGCACAATAGTCCTAATCGTCAAAGTTTGCCTGAGTGGTGCTTGCGGAAAAAAGCGATCAACTGTTGCGCCCGGCATAAGTGGTTTTCGATAACAAACGCAGTCGGTGGGATCAACACAACTGCAACAGTTATCATGCTTCGACGGTTTTTCGCAATTCTTGGGCTCATACCGCTGATGACGTTTGGCGTGGGTTGCAAATGCCCCTGTGCCAAGTGCGGCGTCCCGCGCACCCCGTATGCACCTTGCGTTTACTCAAGTTGCGAATGTGAATCACCCCCACCTGATCTCGCCCAGGAAATTCCGTTGGAATGGGTGCCTCAACCGCTCCCCGCGCCATCGGAAACCTACGAACTCATCAACGCCGAAACAGCCCAATGCAATGCCGCTGCCAATGCGACCGTAGCGAACATGGTCGAGCTCGAACGGCATTGGGCCCAGGTCATCATCGAGTGCGATACCAAAGGCGTTGCCGAGAACTATTGCCTCGACCGCGATTTGTTGTCGCTCCACGCCTGCTCGGTCAGAAACAACGCCGCCGCCTCCGCTCTTACGGCATTCTATCAACTCGGCGGGCTGGAAGCGCAAAAGCATTACCTCGAGCATGCGCTCAAGGAAGTCGAGCTCACTTACAATCGCATCGACAAGCTGCGCGAAGCCGGTATGAAGGTTCCCGACGGGCTCGATCGCGCGACCGTGGGGACTCAATATCGCGATCTCGAAGACAAGCTCGCGCAGCTCGATTTGCAGCGACTGCAACTCAACGGCCAGCTGCAAACTTTGGTCGGCTGCCCGCTCAACGAACACAAATTCTTCTGGCCCCACGTCGACTGGCAGCCGGAACTAGAAACGGTCAATGTCGACATGGAGCTGACTCTCGGCCTGCAAAACCGACACGACTTGCGTGGGCTCGGCATCGTGCTCTGCAACATGGAGAAAGTCACGTTGCCAGTCACGCGTGGCGTGCTCGCGTTCGCGGATTCCACGCTTGGCACGGTTGAGCCGCGTGAAGGTCTGATCCACACGATTCGCTGCCTGCATTGCTACGAACATGAAGTACCCGTCCGTTGCCGGCAACTCGCCATGTTCTACGAAGATACCGAAACCAAAGCCTCGGCCGAAATTAAGAGCGCAGCATACAAGATTGGCTTGCAGCAAAATCGCATCGTGTTGGCTCAAGAAACGGTTCTAGATTTGCGCAAGCGAGTCGAAGAATTGGAAAAAACTCGCGATTCCGATGATGTGCCCGTGTTTAAAATCAGCAGTGCACACACCGACCTAGACCAAGCCGAAGCTAACCTGATCGAGCAGATCGTCGCTTTGAAAATCGCTCAAGTGGAACTCAAAAAAGCGCAAGGCGTACTTGCCAACGAATGTGGCTTCCTCCCTCAACTCTGCCTCGAAGGTTGCTGTAATGGCGCCTGCATGCGTTGCGAAGGGGGACTGATCTGCGAGGAGTGCAAATCCGGCAAATGCTCGCGTTGTGCAACCTCGAAACCCGCCTGCGAACGCTGCGAATAGTACAGATTTTAAGTCAAAATATCTTCTACAGCGTTTGTCGCAGGCCTCACGATTCGCCTGTCGGGCGCGCTGTTGGCAATGGCCCTCACGGCTTATGCTTTGGTGTTTCACGTTGTGACCAAAGCACACTTTGTTTAGCAAGAAGGCAGTGATTGCCTTGGAACGTGTAATGTGCTACAATTGAGCAGTTGTAGCACAAATGGTTCTGTAGGATTCTAACAATGGCCTCAGTCATTCATGCACGATTAGACGACGACACAGCCAGTCTGCGTGACGAATTGCAAAAGCAACTGGGCTGGAGCGACTCACAAATCGTCCGCGAAGGAATTAAATCTCTGGCCGCTCTCGTGCACAAAAGAGGCCAGCGAATCATTATCGGTTTGGGTAAGTTTGAATCCGGTATAAGTGACTTAGGTTCTAACAAAAAGCATTTGCGAGGCTTTGGCAAGTGAAACCAGTATTGTTAGATACTGGGCCCATCGTCGCGATGTTAGATCGTTCTGAGAAACGCCATCGTGATTGCGCTGACATTGCGACACAACTCGAAGCACCTCTCATCACCTGCGAAGCTGTCATCGCCGAAGCATGTTATTTGCTGGGCGGTATTATAGGGGCTCCTGAAGCAGTCTTGGAAAACATCGAACGTGGTGTATTTCTGGTGCCCTATCATATTGCCGGGCGTGCAACCAAAGTATCACGGCTTATGAAAAAGTACTCAGACCTTCCCATGGATTTTGCTGATGCTTGCCTCGTCGATATGGCTAATGAACTTGGAACGGGACAAATTCTTACGTTAGATTCTGACTTTCAAATTTATCGCTGGGGACGTAACCGAGCGTTCGACGCATTGTTGAAACTATAGAGCTACGATCACAGCGATTCTTTTACGGGACGCATCCATGTACGCCAAAGCGATCACGCCCATCTTGAATGTTTCCAATCTGTCGGAGAGCTTCGCGTGGTTTGAAAAACTGGGGTGGAGGAAGCTCTGGGATTGGGGCACACCCCCGGCGTTTGGTGCAGTCGGTTCGGGGGAATGCGAAATCTTCTTGTGCGTGGGAGGTCAGGGTAATCGCGGCAAGGGTCCTGGCAAAGCAACCTTTGGCCCCGACGGGGACGAGACGGCTGACAAAGGAGTCTGGATGTCAATTTGGGTGGACGACGTCGATGCCGTTCATCAGCGATGTGTGGAACAAGGTCTGGATGTGGCTTGGCCTCCGACCGACATGCCCTGGTGCGTGCGCGAGATGCATGTCCGCCATCCCGATGGCCATGTGTTTCGGGTAAGTCGCGGACTCGGCGAGTAAAAGTCAAAACCTTGGCACGCAATTCGCATCTCTTGGCAGTGAATTTTTTCACTCGCATGAGGAGCGACTGCCATGGACTCGATCAACAAGAACCAGCCCGAACAAAATCACGCCGACTTGAGCGGTGACAGAGCCGTCGAACAAATCAAAACGATTGTCGATAAGGCCCAAAGCTGTTTCTTTTGTAGTGCTGTCCGAGCGGAAGGCTCCACCGGCGCGCGACCGATGAATGTTCGCAAAGTTGATGACGCTGGAAATCTGTGGTTCTTGAGCCCGATCGATAGTCATAAGAATCAGGAGATTGCGCTCGACCCCGAAGTGACCCTGTACTTCCAAGGCTCACCCCATTCGGACTTCTTGGAGATTCATGGCCGCGCGACGATCACCCAGGACAAAGCCAAGATCAAAGAGCTATGGCACCCGACGATCGGCACTTGGTTTACCGAAGGAGTCAACGACCCGCGGATCACGGTCATCAAGGTCACGCCCAGCGAAGGCTACTATTGGGATACCAAACACGGCAACGCCGTGGCGGGGATCAAAATCATGATCGGGGCACTCATCGGCAAAACGCTCGACGATTCGATCGAGGGGAACCTGAAAGTTTGAAAATTACGGCTAACGGTCGGGCGTTATGAAGCTCCTTTTTCTGGTACCGGCTCTCGTTTATACTTTTCTCTTTCGATCAGCCGCTATTTATTCCGCCGAAGGGATTCGCCATGCCGACCGTTGCCGAGGAACGTGTTCTTGTCTTGCCGACTCGTGAGTTTCACGCCCTGGGGCACTTTCAAGGCTTCTCGGCGGACCTCGACACGTATCTGCCGGCCCTCTTGGATAGCCAAGAGCTCAGCTACCGCCCTCGCGGCGAGATGGAACAAGATCCCAGCTTCAAGCAATTGATCCCCTACATGGTGTTTCGTCATACCGACGATCAAGGGGTGGCGCGGTTGTTTCAATACACACGCGGCGGCGGGCAAGGGGAGAAGCGGCTGCACGCCAAGCGAAGCGTCGGCATTGGCGGTCACATCTCCACCGACGATTCCGAAGCCGGCAGCATCGCCGATGTTTACCGCGTGGGCATGCTGCGCGAGTTGGAAGAAGAAATCGCCCTCGATACGGCCTACACGGAAAAATGCGTCGGCTTGATCAACGACGACGAAACCCCCGTGGGTCAGGTCCACCTGGGGGTCGTGCATCTGTTCGACGTGACCGAACCCTTGGTGCAGCCACGCGAGACCGAAATCCTCGAAGCCGGTTTCCGCCCTGTGGATGAAATCCTAGCCGAACTCGACCACTTCGAATCGTGGTCGCAGATCGTCGTCCGGGCACTGTTTGGCCGCTAAACCACAAGTGACTGCTTGCGGCTTAGCTGGCGGGGCTGCGTGCTTCGGTATACGCTTAAAGTATGCCCGCCCCTACGCTCATTTACATGGACAATCACGCCACGACGCGGACTGATCCCCGCGTGGTCGAGGCGATGCTCCCCTATTTTTCCGAGGAGTACGGCAACGCCGGAAGCGTGAGCCATCACTTCGGAGATTTTGCACGGACGGCTGTCGAAGAAGCGACGGCTTCGATTGCATTTAATATCGGCGCTCAACCGGAAGAGATCGTTTTTACGAGCGGTGCCACCGAGAGCAACAATCTCGCCATTCGCGGCGTGGCAGAACGCAACCAGCGCCACGGCAAACATCTTATCAGCGTTCGCACGGAACATCGCGCGGTGCTGGAACCTTTGGAACGGCTTGGCCAACGCGACTTCACCGTCACCTTGCTCGACATCGAACAACACGGCTCGCCCCGCGCGGGTTGGCTCGATCCCGCGCAACTCGCCGAAGCAATCACCGACGAAACAATCTTGGTGAGCGTCATGCTCGCCAACAACGAGATCGGCGTGATTCAACCGATTGCCGAGATCGCCGCCGTGTGTCGGCATCGCGGGGTGCTGCTCCATTGCGACGCCACCCAAGCCGTCGGCAAGATTCCGCTCAATGTGCGAGATCTGGGTGTCGACCTGATGAGCTTCTCGGCGCACAAAATTTACGGCCCCAAAGGAATTGGTGCGCTGTACGTGCGGCAAGGGAGCCCGATGGTCCGCTTCACTCCGCTAATTACCGGCGGGGGACAGCAAGGGGGACGCCGTAGCGGCACACTGAATGTGCCGGGAATCGTCGGGTTCGCTAAAGCACTGGAACTTTGCGAGGCAGAAATGGCGCACGAGGAAGCACGTCTCACAGGATTGAGAAATCGACTTTTCGCTGGACTTCAGCAAAACCTCACTGGCATTCAATTGTGCGGCCCACAACTTGAATCGCCGCTTGACCATCTCTTACGCTTGCCAGGCAACTTAAATGTCGCTTTCGGCGATGTCGATGGCGAAGCCTTGCTACTGGAAATGGGAAGCCTGGCCGTGAGTTCGGGGGCAACCTGCTCGTCGCACGAGCCGGGGCCAAGCCATGTTCTCTTGGCGCTGGGGCTCAGCGAAGATCTGGCCCGCAGCAGTTTGCGGTTTGGGCTGGGACGGTTCAATAGTCCCGCTGAAGTGGACAGGGCCGTGCAAATTGTCACGACAGCAGTCAAAAAGCTGCGAAAAATGGGCTAGAGCAGTTCGGGCTTTTCTCGCAGGATTTTTTGCTATAATTTGGTTGCAGGCGGAATTTGTGCTTCGCCACTGGAAATTTGCATCCGCATTGATCGAGGATTCTGAAATGAGCGTTATTTTGACCGAGAAAGCCGCCAAGGAAGTTAAGCGGATTATTGAAGATCAGAAGCTCGAAGACGGCACGCTGCTACGAGTGGGCGTGGCTGGTGGTGGGTGCAGTGGTTTCAGCTACTCACTCGGCTTCGACAAGACTTACGACGAGACCGCCGACTCGAAATTCGAGTTTCATGGCATTCCCGTGGTCGTCGATAAGAAGAGCGCTCTATATCTCGATGGGACAACCGTCGATTTCTATGATGGTTTGGAACGGCGTGGCTTCACGTTCGAGAATCCCAACGCAGTGAAAACCTGCGGTTGCGGTAGCTCGTTCCAAGCCTAAGTGTCTGAGCCTTCTCATAGCCAGCTGTATAACCGGCACGACCGTTTCCATGTTGCTGCGCTCTTTCGTTGTGCGGCAATTTCGCCGCTACAGTCCGCGTGCCCCTCATTTTTTGAGATAAGTTTCAGGTAGGACATGGATTGGCTCCCCACCCTCGGGGGACACACCTATTTGGATGGATATCTCATGAAAACTTTTCTCAAGCGCCTTCTGATCGAGGAAGATGGTCCCACTGCCGTCGAGTACGCTGTAATGCTTGCGTTGATCGTTGCCGTTTGCATCACCTCCGTGGGTTTGTTGGCCACGGAAACCGGCAACAGCTTTGACCGTTCAGCCACGGAACTCAATTCAGTGCTTGGTTCATAGCTATAGCGTTACCGCGTACAGGCAAATTTGCTCCTCATGAAATCAGAAATCACTAATTGCCACTAAAGTCCAGTCGATGGGTGGTCGATCTTATTTTTGTTGGTTCAACCAACCCAGCGACCATGCTCCGCGCTCTGCCGCTATGTCGCACACGAGCCAAGTGTTCTGCTAACACATGGGCTCTCCTCGCCACAGGGAGTTACTGCCCCAATTTCCTGGAGGAGAGCCTTTTTTATGCGCTGCGTGCCAGCTACAGAATGAGCATGGCATCGCCGTAGCTGTAGAAACGATATTCATCGGCGATAGCCAACTCGTAAGCACGGCGAACCAACTCCGTTCCGCCGAAGGCTTGAACCAACAACAGTAAGGTTGTTCGGGGAAAATGAAAGTTCGTGAGCAAGCCGTCCACGAGCTGGAAATCATACGGGGGACGAATGAATAAGTTGGTATCACCTTGCCACTTCTGTGCAGGCTGTGCTTTGTCATCGCTCAGGCTTTGCTCACGGGCGGCAGATTCCAACACCCGCGTGACGGTTGTGCCCACGGCGATATTCCGCCCCCCTTTGCCGCGGGTGAGCGTGATTTCTTGCGCCGCGACTTCGCCCAACTCGCCCCACTCGGTGTGCATCGGATGTTGCGATACGTCCTCAACGGTAATCGGGCGAAACGTTCCCATGCCGACGTGCAACGTCACGGCCGATAAGCCAATACCCGATTGTTCGAGCGCTTTGAGAAGTTCCTTAGTAAAATGCAATCCCGCGGTCGGTGCCGCCACGGCACCGGGAGTTCGTGCGAACACGGTTTGATAGTCGGCAAAGTCGGAATCGACCGAATGGCCTTTGCGAATATAAGGGGGCAATGGCACGTGCCCAACTTCATTGAGAACTTCGAGCGTGGGTCGATCCCCTTCGGGGCGTGCGAGCCAAATCCCTTCCTCTTGCTGCTCCAGCAGCCAAAGTTTAATCGAAGTCTTGCCGTTGCGATCGACGAGCGTGATTTGCTCGGGGGGATGCAGGTGACCTCGCGTTTTACACACAAGCCGCCAATCCCCTTGGGAATTCGTTCCCAAATAAAGACCCTGCCACCGTCCGCCGGTGCTCACACGGTTTCCTCGTAACTGAGCGGGGATCACTTTGGTGTCGTTAAGAATCAACCGGTCGCCTGGCGCCAGGATTCGTGGCAGATCGCGAATATGAGCGTGGCTGATCGACTGAGCTTCGCGATCAAGAACCATCAAACGCGCATCCGCCCGATGCTCGAGCGGTTGCTGAGCTATCAATTCGGCAGGCAATTCGTAATCGATCCATGGTTCCATGTGTACTCGCAAATCCAGGCTCAAGACGAAGTGAGTAAATATTGTATGATGATGGGGAGAGGCTGGTCGCGGGTGTGGCCGGTTCCATGCGAAAGGCGGATTGTACGTGGCCGAGCCAACCTGCCATATCCCTGTTTTATTTAACGAAGTTTTGGAATGGCTCGCCCCTGCGCCGGGGAAGATTTTTGTCGATGGCACGCTCGGCGGAGGAGGACACACCGAGGCCCTCGCTCGTGCGGTTGGTCCCACGGGTCTTGTCGTGGCGGCGGATCTCGATCCCGCGGCACTCGTTCGCTGTGAAGTCCGGCTAGCGGGCTTACCCGTAAAACTCGCGGGCACGAATTACGCCGACATTCCTGAAGTACTCGACGATCTTGAGATCCAAGGGGTCGACGGCATACTCCTCGATTTGGGACTTTCCAGCGATCAATTAGCCGATGCGGAACGAGGTTTTTCGTTTCAACTTGATGGCCCGCTCGATTTGCGTTTCGATCCAGAACGAGGCGAATCCGCGGCAGAGTTATTGTCACATATCGGCGAGCAACGATTGGCGGACATCATCTATCAGTACGGCGAAGAACGCTGCAGTCGCCGCATTGCGAAAAAAGTTGTCGAAACGCGGCGAAACGCTCCCATCCGCACCGCGGGACAACTTGCCGAATTAGTGCGGAGTTGCGTCCCCCGCACGCCAGGCCTGCGTATCGATCCGGCGACACGAACATTCCAAGCCCTGCGAATCGCGGTGAATCAAGAACTTGCATCGCTGGAAAAATCGCTCGCCACGTTTCCCGGATGCTTAAAGCCTGGAGGGCGACTGGCGATTATCAGCTTTCATTCGCTTGAAGATCGCTTGGTGAAGCACGCCTTTCGCAATGACGAACGCTTGGAAGTACTCACCAAAAAGCCCATTCTGCCTTCCGAACGTGAGGAAGCTGAGAATCCCCGCGCACGCAGCGCGAAACTCCGCGTCGCCCAGCGGCGGGCCTAAAAATGTTAAGTGTTCCGCCCACCTGCGGTTCAAGCCGCTAACCGTTATAATCAGCGTATCACCTTACTTTGGAGAAGTATCAATGGCTCGCCTGAAAGATTTGTTTTCGTTGGGGGCATCGCTCCTTGCACTCGCCACGGGTTGCGGCCACAGCGTGCCGGGAATTGCTCAAGAGGAGTCTGCTTTGAAATTCAACATGGAATCGCTAGACGGCGAAAAGGTCGATCTGAGCAAGTACCAAGGCAAGGTCGTGCTGATCGTCAACGTTGCCAGCAAGTGCGGACTCACTCCACAATACGAACAACTCCAAGCCCTCCATGAAAAGTATGCCGACCAAGGGCTCGCCATCTTGGGCTTCCCTTGTAATCAGTTCCTAGGACAAGAACCCGGCACAGCCGAGCAGATCGAAGAGTTTTGCCGTGCGAACTATGGCGTCGAGTTCGACATGTTTGCTAAGGTCGACGTCAAAGGCGACAAGGCCTGCGATCTTTATAAAATGCTGACGGCTCTCGACACCAAGCCGACCGGTGCGGGAGAGATCAGTTGGAATTTTGAAAAGTTCGTTCTCGACCGCAATGGATTCGTCGTGAGCCGTTTTGGCCCGCGCACCAAGCCGGATGCCCCCGAGGTGATCGAACTGATCGAAGCAGAACTCAAGCGCGAGCCCGCCGCCAAGCCAGCCATTGCTGAGAAATCAGCCCAGTAATTCCAACCGCTTAACGAATGGCCGGCAGTGTCATGGGCTGATAACCGACAGGTACGCTCACCGTTTGTGCCGGCACGGGAATCACTTGCGGCACACCCGTCGAAGGATACGCCGGTCCGTTGTTGACTTGCAGTGGCCCACTGGGTGCGTAGGGTGTAGGCGTAATGTCGTTGGCCACCGACACATTCATAACGGGCTGTGTAGCAATCGGGGCCGTCCCCGCCATCGGTGCGCTGAACGAAATTGGCGAGCTTAACGCCGAGGTCATCGCGGCGGTAGCCTGCTGCACCTGCGTTCCGCCGGTGATGTTTGTCAGCATGGTATGGGCTTCGGCAAATTGTGGATTCGCCGCCAAGGCCTTGTGCAAGAAGGGCACGGCCTCGGCAGTTCGTCCACGTTCCTGCAAGAGCGCAGCCATGTTGTAGTTGGCAACAGCCGGATCGTAAACGGCGGCTAGCTGGGTTGCCGCCTGATCGAGTTGATTCATTTCGATCAGCACTTTGGCAATGTTGTTGCGATAGAGCTGCTTCTCGGGAAGCATTTTGACGGCCTGACTGAGCAGCTCATACGATTTTTGCATGTCGCCGCAGCGGGCTTGGCACAGAGCCAAGTCGTTGAGCGCCCGGGCATCTTCAGGATGATTATTGACGGCTTGCTGATAAATCCTGAGTGCTTCTTGCAGATTGCCTTCCCGATCTTCCAGGCGGGCAAGCCCCAGCAACGCGTCGAGGTTCTTCTCGTCGATCTTGAGCGCTTGCTGATACATCGATCGAGCGTGTGCCGCATTTCCACCCTGATCGCTCATCTGTGCCATGGCAACGTAGAGCGACGGAGTCGTTGGCCCACTGGCAAAGCCCAGCGAGATCGGATCGGTCTTCGACAGATCCTCGACTTCCGACTTCTTGGGGGCGAGCGACTTGAACGGGGCGGTCACCTTTTCGGTCCAGCTCGTCTGGCTGGTCACAGGCGGCGCGGTTTCGTTCTTGCTGGAAACGCCGGGAATGGCACATCCGGTCGCGGCCACAAGCAACGTCAATTGCATTAACCTAAATGGTCGCACGACTTCACCCTCCCTGGTGTAAGTTCGATCCGCCTCGAAAAGATTCGTAACAGAAAAAGTTTTCTGCCTTTGGGCAGTCGTTGTGTTTATCAGTTTGCCGTAGTCGTACCGCCCGAATCAGGCGGTAATACCGGAGCAGGTTGATTGGTTTGGAATCCGACAAATACGTGATCCACGGAAGCCGCCGTGCGGCCTTCGGAAACAATGTGAGTGTCATTTACCATGGCGGGCTCAAGTGTAGGGCTCTGATGCCCTGCCCAGGACTGCACCGCGGCAATGCGTGCGGTGGTATCCTCTTGAGTGTGGCCACGTTGAACAAATATCTGACGGCGTTCTTCAGGGGCCTGCGTAAGGATCCACTTGGCCTTCAATTTACCTGCTGATGTCAGATTATTTGTCCCGGGTTCAAAGTGATAATCACCGAGCAAATTCTGTCGCCGCCAGCCGTTGTTGATCATCGCCGTGTAGGCGCTGTTTACATAGCAACGCGACGTGGGAATGTATTGGGCAGGCCACATATTATTGGAATGGTAGCCAGCTTCCATGCGCCAGCAGAATCCATGATTCTGCTGGTAAGTCCCGCAGCTCTGGCAACTCATGGGGCTGCACTGCCCCGAGTTGCACGCGCACTCTTGGGCAATAACCGAACCGGCGCTGATTACCAGCGAACACATCAACAGAGCCAACGCAATGTTCTTCATCGTGGGGGTCCACCAGGTTGTGAGTCGGTTAAGACTCGCGGCGAAACTGAATTGGTCGATGCGAGTCCGAACAATTCACCGGGGGCCGTCACCTCGGGGTCACGGCATCCTTCGTCGTTATCGACCTGGCTAGCGCAGTCGCTACGCTACTTTTGGATCAACCGGCATTGTTTGCTCAGTTTACCCAAAGTCGTGCTAGCAGTGCTGTTGAAATGGCTACTTCGTGCCGTTCATCGATGGGAACAACTCATTGATCATCGTGATAGCAGCAGGACCAACCAGCACCACGAAGATCGCCGGGAAAATGAAAATCACGAGCGGGAAAATCAGCTTCACCGCCGTCTTGGCGGCCTTTTCTTCGGCCAATTGCCGGCGACGAGTTCGCATCGAATCGCTTTGCACGCGCAGCGCTTGTGCCACGCTCGAACCAAATTTGTCGGCCTGGATTAAAATCGCCGACAACGCTTTGAGATCATCCACACCGGTGCGGGCGCCTAAATCGTGGAGCACTTCATTGCGGGCTCGGCCCATCTGCAACTGCAAATTGCACAAGCTAAACTCCTCGGCAACGATGCGGTATGACTTTTTCATCTCTTCGGCCACTTTGCGCATCGCCTGATCCAAGCCAAGCCCCGCTTCAACGCAAACGACCATCAAGTCCAAAGCATCGGGCAAACCATAAAAAATATTGTCTTGTCGGCTCTTGGTGCAAAACCAAATGACAATCTCAGGCGCAAAAAACATGAGCAGCCCGATACCGCCGGCATAAGTAATCGAATCGATATCAAATCCGCGAGTAAGAATGACGGCTCCACCGCCGATCAAAAACCCGCCCAAGAGGCCAACCATTTTGCAGGCCCAGAAGACTTCCGGCCCCTTAGGACCACGGAAGCCTGCCTGATTGAGTTTCAACCGGGTTTTGCTCACTTCTTCATGTGTCTTTGGCTGTAAAGGTTTGGAGAGTGCGGGAGACGCCATCTCCAACACTTTGCTCATCGCACTTGTTTTGCCTTTTCCGTCGCGTACCAAATCCCCTCTTCGGCCGTTGGGCTCGCGGAGTTCGGCCAAACGTTCTTCAGCGCGTGGCTTGTGGCCGGCAAAGAAGTCAAGCAACCACCACACCGCTGCGGCAGTGGCGCCGAAGATGGCCAGGTTCATGACCAATGGTGAATCCCAAATGCTTGTAGCGAATAATGGCATATCAAACTCGAATGTTGACAATTTTGCGAATGGCTAAGGCCCCGAGCAACTGCATAACGATCCCGCCGACGAGCATTCTTTTACCCAGTTCGTCGGTAAACAACAGCGACAGATATTCAGGGTTCATGCGATAAACAGTGATGAACAATAACGGCGGCAAAGCCAACAACACGATGCCCGACAAACGACCTTCACCCGTCAGAGCTTGGACTTGGCCCCAAATGGCAAACCGCTCGCGGACCAAGTGGCCAATCTTGTCGAGAATCTCAGCTAAGTCACCGCCCGTTTGACGTTGCAGTATCACTGCCGTGACAAAGAACTTCAGGTCCAAGTTGGGCACCCGCTCGCTCAAATTATTCAACGCTTCTTCAAACGGGATACCCAGGTTTTGTTCTTCAAACACGCGGCCAAATTCCGACGCGATCGGGTCAGACGATTCCTGCGAAACAAGATGAAAACCTGCGGCCAGACTATGCCCGGCACGCAGAGCACGGGCCACGAGTTCTAAAGCCTCGGGCAACTGTGCCGCAAATTTGGCGAGCCGCCGTTTGCGGCGAAATAGCAGCCAGAAAAATGGCAATGTCGCAAAGGCGATCCCAACGGGAGGGGCAATCAACACGTTCGCCCCTGACGCTCCCACCAAGACCGACGAGCCGATGCCTAAGCCAGCACAGATCGCGACAAAGGTCCCCACGGACATGTGAACTTCGGCCTGGTCAAACAGCAGCGAGAGATTGAGCCAATTCGACAAGGCAGCTTCGAGGGCGCTCTTGCCGAGCTTCTCGCGTTGCAGCATCTGGGCGATTTCAGAAAGATTCGACGGATCGCTACGGTCACCTTTAGTAAGTGACGCCAATCGACCTTCCATTTGCGATACGGATTGATCGCGGAAGAACACGGCGATCCCCACGATCAATGCAAAGACGCCGACAAACACGGCGCCAATGATGAAGACACTTGGAAGCATGACCGACTCGCAATGATTGGGTGATTGATTTGATTGACAATCAAAATGGCTCGCCGGGGCCCCCCTCTTGAGCCCCGGCAAGCATGGTTAATCTCTTAGCATGATGCGTTCGCGGAAAGCGCTCGCCGGCAACCGTACGCCGTGAGCCTCAAGCCGCGGAATAAAAGTCGGACGAATTCCCGTCGACTGGAAGTAACCGGTCGCGCGTCCGTTGCCGTCGACCCCTTCTTGCACGTAATTGAATATGTCCTGCATCACGATCGTGTCTTGTTCCATGCCGATGATCTCGGTGATCGCGGTCACCTTACGAGGACCGCCGGAAAGACGGTTCACCTGCACGATCAAATCCACGGCACTGGCAATTTGCGAACGCATGGCCTTCACGGGCATATCAAAACCGCCCATCATGATCATCGTTTCCAAACGGGCAATCGCGTCTCGCGGCGTGTTGGCGTGGCAAGTGGTCAGCGAGCCGTCGTGGCCGGTATTCATTGCTTGCAGCATGTCCAACGTCTCGGCCCCACGGCATTCGCCGATGATGATGCGGTCGGGTCGCATACGCAAACAGTTACGTACCAAGTCGGTCGCCGAGATGCGGCCTTTGCCTTCGATATTGGCTGGGCGCGTTTCGAGACGCACGATGTGGCTTTGTTGGAGTTGCAATTCCGCCGCGTCTTCAATGGTCACAATACGGTCTTCGTTGGAAATAAAGCTCGACAACGTGTTGAGCAGCGTCGTCTTACCAGATCCGGTACCACCAGAAATGATGATGTTCAAATGGGCCTTCATCGCACCTTCAAGCAGCATCACCATCTCGGGGGTCATACTTTTGTAGTTCAGCAAATCTTCGAGCTTGAGCGGATTCGAGCCGAAGCGGCGAATCGTGACGCTCGGGCCGTCGAGGGCCAACGGCGGGATGATCGCGTTCACGCGGGAACCGTCCGGCAAACGGGCATCGACCATCGGGCAAACCTCGTCAACCCGGCGGCCCACTTTCGACACGATACGGTCGATGATCTGCATCAGGTGCTTGTCGTCGCGAAAGGTGACCGACGACTTTGTTAGTTTGCCACCCTGTTCAACAAACACATTCTTAGGACCGTTGATCATGATTTCGCTGATCTTTGGTTCTTTGAGCAACAATTCCAACGGACCCAGGCCGAAGGTTTCGTCGAGCACTTCATCGATCAAGCGATCACGTTCCTGACGATTGAGGAACGTGTCTTCCGTATCGCACAAATGCTCAACCACCAAACGAATTTCACGGCGCAGCACGTCGCCCTGCAATTCACCAACGTGCGACAGATCAAGCTTATCCACCAACTTCGAATGAATGCTCTGCTTGAGCTTTTCAAACTCGTGCTGCTTATCTTGAGCAGCAACGGCGGGCATGGTTGTATTGAGTTTTGTCATGAGTTGAAAGTCCCAAATGCTTGATCGCGTGGAGAGGCTTTGGCCGTGAAACCGCCCATGCGGCCACGTATCGTGAAAAACCAGCAGAAATTGCGTCAAGCAAAGATAGCTTACGCCCGGTCAACTCGGGGCAGACGAAGTAGCTTCCCACAAAGGGCGAGTTGAAAGCTGACGAAAAGACGGGTTGGGACGGTTATGCGTGAGCAGCGGAAGCAATAGCCACGATTCAACGAATAGCAGGTCCGTCCGAGTTGGTCCTAGCTCTTCGCCGGCCAGAGATTCAGCCAACGGCGGCTCTTGGAATCCTTGTCGCCGGATTCGCCGTCCTCGCGTTGCTTGCCGCAGAGCGAGTCGGCCAGTTGCATGATCGAGCTTGTAATGCCCGCCTTGGGAGCATGTTGAATCAACGGTACACCGTTATTGCGCACCTCAACCATCACGCGATAGTCATTGGGAATTTGCCAATAGATTTCCCGACCGATCGTTTCCTGAGCTTTCTTCAAGCTGATCTGGCCCGTGTCTTGTCCCACACGATTGATGATGATCCGTACTTTATTACGCAAAGCTTCGTCGCCATCGAACGTCATCATCAATCGAACGACGTTCCGCAAACACGGCAAATCTAGCTGCGTGATTAACAGAATGTCATCAGCCATATAAATGGCCTGCATATCGAGCTCTCCGAAAGATTTCGAGAGGTCGATCACAATGTGCGAGTACGAAGTTTTCAACAATCCCAACACGCGCTGCAAACTGTCGGGCGTAATCAAACGCACGTCTTCCAGCTGTACGGGGCGAGGAAGCAGATGCACGCCCGAAGAGTGCTTAGTCAGTGATTTCTTCAGCAGCGTTAGGTCCAAGCGGGCGACATTTTGCGCCACGTCGGCCAAGCTGTATTCGGGAATCGTGTCGAGAAACACGTCGCAGTCGCCCAAGGCCAAGTCCAAATCGACGAGCACGACCGAGTTGTCGCGGTCCGAGGCCAAGGCACAGGCCAGATTCACGGCGACGCTCGATGTCCCCACGCCCCCGGTCGCTCCGGCGACGGCGATAACGCGGCAACCCTGAACGGCAGTTTTCTTTTCGCCAGGACTATGCCGCTTCACGCGGTTCAAGGCTGAGACAAGATCTTCTTCCTTAAGCGGTTCGGTGAGAAATTCCTTAGCCCCAGCCCGCATCGATTCGAGAATCAAGCGGCCGTCGGTCGAACTGCTCGTTACAAACAAAGTGCAAGTCGGCACTTTGGCAACGATTTCTCCGATCAGGCGAATCGCCTTCTCGGGATCGTTGTCCATGGAGACAATACCGATTTCAGGATTTGTCTGCTCCACAACGTCGGCGAAGAACTCATAGCGCGAGCATTCCGCTTCGAGCCACACGCTCTCAAGCCCTAGCAAGATTGCTTTGAGGCTGTCACGCGTGGCGTCGTTGGGATCGACTACCGCAATGCGAAGCACGTTTGCCATGATAGAAATTCAAGTTCCCGGATCCGTCGCGGAATGGTTAGTCACAATGCCAACAGGCACATACCAGAGACACCCCTAGCGCCGACTCCTCTAATCAGTGCTAACGTAGCTTATTTTTCCATGTCGTAGCCGATGGGCCCGATTAACCCCGGCGTTGACGTGGCACTGCGAATGGGCGCCGTCAGGGTGGGAGTTTGCGGAGCTTGCTGGTTGCGCTGAACCATCGCCTGCGCATCCTGCCAAGGCGAGGGGAATTTGATCGCCGACGGATCGGGCATCGTTTCCTCAGGCGTTTGCACGGGGACAGGTTGTGACGGTTGTGCTTGTGGTACATAGGGCTGACTTTGTGGCGGCAGAGCTGGAACCTCCACGGCTTGCGGCTCACCCACACTATTGTAGGCAGGCTGGTAGTATCCTTCCGCCGGCACAGGTTCGGCACCGTAGGCTTCAGCCGGTGCAGGCATCGGCATATAGTTCGAGCCACCGTCGCTGCTCACGCTGTAGCCACTTGGTTGAGTCATATTATACGAGGTTGCACAATTCATCGGGCAACCACTAGGAGCACACGCTCCACAGGCCGGAACTTCCAAGTGACCGCCAAAATAGAGCTGGCAGTTGTTCGGCGAAACAGTTTCCATGCCAGGCCCGCAAGGTGGCACTTCGTGGGGCTCCATGCCGTCGGCGAACTCAGGAGTCACCATGATCAAGAGTTCTACTTCGTTGGTCTCTTCGCTCACATCACGGAACAAGGCCCCGAGATAAGGAATATCGCTGATGTAAGGAATACCGCGTTCCTGGGCTTCGACCCGGGTCTGCACCAAACCGGCAAGAGCCAAGGTTTGTCCCGCCTTGAGTTCCACACCGGTGTCAACTTCACGCACCTTCAAACCAGGCACGGTAAAGCCGTTCTGCTGGACGCCGATCGCGGGATCGCGTTCGCTAATCTTGGGACGTACCTCTAAGCGGATATTCCCGTTGCCAAGCACAATCGGTACGAAGTTAACCTCTGTACCGAAGGTCTTAAATTCAATCGTGCTTTGGCCCAGACCCGAGGGAACGATGATGGGAAATTCGCCGCCGACATTAAAGTAGGCCGGGCGTCCACTCACGGTTGTGATCGTCGGATCCGCCAATATCTTGGCGACCTTGTTTTCTTGGAGTGCTCTCAGAAAGCCAAAAAAGGCATTGTCACCATCGATCACACCAAAGGCGACGTTCGATTGTCCAACGGTACTTTCGATGGTTCGACCACTGATTGAAAACGCCTGCAGCAGTCCAGAAAGGTCAGTGACAACACCTCCATTAGGGCTAAACGCGGCGAAATTGGCACCCAATCTGCGCAACTTGGTTCGCGAAACTTCCATCACTTTGACTTTCAGCAGAATCTGCTGCACGCCACCCACCGTGATGTTATTCACGACCTTCGGAGCATAATCTTCCGCCAAACGCAAAATCGGTCCGACAACTTCGGGCCGCTCGACATAGCCTTCCAGCACCAAGCTGTTGGTCAGCCGCACGACTTTGACCGAGGATTCAGGGAATAACTTCGCCAAGGCGAGTTCCAATTCACGTACGTCGCCGTAAATCAGCACATCGACGGTATAAACGTGGTCGTCTTCATCCCACAGGTTGACCTGGGTCACACCCGGCTTGCGTGCGGCAAGTTGAACTTGATTGGCACTAATCGGGGTGACGGTCACCAATTCCGGATTGTTCACCACCATCCGCGGAATCCGTTTATCGAGCGTGAGGATCCGACTCGAATTGACGGTCATCTCCATGCGCTCAGTGGGCTGCGTGATATTGCGAACCACTTGCGCATCCTGGCCAATGACGTTATTGCTCAAACAGCTCAAGACCGCCAGGCTCACCAGGGTGGTAAGCGATAACCAACTGAATTGAGTCTTGCGCGGGGTGGATTTAAGGTACATCCTTGTACTTCCTTCGCGTGGAGTAGGCCGGGCCTGCGAGCGTGATTAACACGTCACACACCGGCTTGGGAAAACCGTGACGTCCTTGTCCGGCTTTCGTTCCTGTCTCTTATTTGTCATCCAAATCAATGGGGAAACCCGAGTCCGGATCGGGTACAAAATCTCCCTCACTATCTCCCTCACTGCTGCCACTGGCAGTATCTTTTTCTTTGTCATCTGACTTGGTATTTGTCTCTTCGTTATCGCTGCTGACGTCTGCGTGGCTCTCTTCAGCATCCAACGGTTCACCCGTGGTCGCGTCGAAATCGACTTTGCTCACTTCGTTCGGATAGATGATTTTCATCTGGAACGGGGGCACAACTTCAGCCACGGGAATGTGCTTTAAATCTTTTTCGATCGTCGTGACGGCTGGTTCTTCGTCCTTGTCAAAGGCTTCGCGTTCTTTCTCACGGCTGCTCGCGTCGCTTTTGGCAAAGATGTCGTCGAGCGATTGTTCCGCGTCGTCGACGATCACATCATCCTCGGGATTCCGAGGTATCAAACTGATTTCGCCCATGTTTTCGGCGGTCGTGATCCGGCTTGCTTGTTGAGGTGTCATCACCAACGAAACCGTCTTCGCCACGCTCCGTTCCTCGGTGCCTTCCGAAGAACGCTGTACGGCTTGGTCGACTGCATAGACGCGGATATTCTGCAGAATGATCTTGGTAAACGGGTGAGTGATACCGGCTCGCTCGTTGCGCTGCACGAAAAGTTGAATATCCACGCGGTCGCCCGGACTTAACAGACCGGCCGCGCTTTTACGAGCATCCACCGATACTGTTTTAAGCCGCATTCCAGGCGGAATGCCGGCAATCGGGTCGTGAGTTTCGCCCTTGGCCAAGAACTTGCCGTCGTTGAGCGGTTCGCCCTGGAAAATGATCGCTTTAGGCCGGCGGCCTTCGATGTCTTCCCACTTCGTGACGGCGCCATTAGGAACTTTGTCCTTGGGCCATTCCTGGAGACTGACCATGCCGTCGTCGACGGGGTCACCCAAGTTGATGTTGTGCAGCGCCACATAGATGGGCACCGTTTCCACCGCAACTTGTTTCTTGTTATGGCTGTCGAGAACCTGGCTGATGCCGATCGAGGCCACCAGACCGCAGCCGAGCGCAAGCACTAAAAGAATAAGCGATTTTGGACGCATCATACCCCCCTGGCATGAGGTCGGAATATCTTGTCCGTCAGTGGCCGTGACACGCTGTCGCGAACCAACAAAAGCTCGTCCGGGAACTCTTGTGACGTCTGCCTAATCAACACTCTGCTAAGTAACGCCAATCCGCACTCAGCAGCCTTCTCTGTAGCGCAAAGTCCGCAACCCGTGGGTTCACCGACCGTACACTGTCAGAATTTTCGGCAGAGTCTACCTAACCAGATCAATGATTTGATAAAATTCGCGGGTTCTTTCGGTTGTGCTGGCACGCGTTCTTAAAGTTGCATGCCGTGCCACGCGAAGTAGGCAATCGAGCCAATCGCGATGGGAATCCCGTAAGGCAGCAGGAACATCCGTGGCTTACGTTCCGCGGCGATCTCGGCTAGTTTCTCGGGATCTTTCACCGTGATAATCTCGTTATAGATGCCCCAGAACTGGTCGCGATGCTTGGCCCAGCTCTTGGTCCACAGGACCATACCGATAGCAATCACGCCGCCGACCAAAGCGGAAACCGCAAAAGCATAGAACGTAACAGTCGGCCACATCCAAGCCCCGACGCCCGCTAGCAGTTTGACGTCGCCGGCCCCCATGCCACCGATCGCGTAGGGTGGCAGCAACAAGGCCAAGCCAACTGCCGTGCCGCACAGGCTATAGCCCAAGCCTTCCCAACCAGCAAACGGCGAGAACGCAGCACTGTAAATCCAACCGCTGATAATGAACGGGTAGGTAATCCAATTGGGTACCTTGAGCTGATAACCGTCAATCACCGCAGCGACGACCAACGTGATGGTCACAACCCATACATGCCAGGTTTCAGTAAACCAAGTCAACAGCTCTTGATATTCAGACATCACACACCCATTTTTCAAGTTAAGTAAAAAATTTCGTTCGCCAGAGGGAATCGTTGGCAGATCATGCTCGTCGACGAATCGCTTGGCTTAGGCTCGTGGCGTGAAGAGAAACGACACCACAAACGTCAGCATGGCCACGCAATAGCAAGCCAACTGAAACGCATTGGCAAACATTTGTTCGGGGATCAAGCTCAACATGGTGACACTCTCAATAACCAGTCCCGGGCAATAAAGCCTGCGCGTCGGCAAAGCCTCTGCTCGAAACCTAGCTCACAATTTGAAGGAAAAACAAGAATTTCATCGCGCGGACTGATCGCTTCAGCGTCTAGTCCAGCAAAACCAACACAAACGTAAAAAAACCTCTCGGGACCGTAGTCCCGAGAGGAGTTGTCAACATCGTTTTTCGTATGTTTGGCTCCCTGAAAGGCAAGCCCACATCGATCAGCTAGGAGCGGCCAAGCTGTTCGCAACACCTTCAAACGTCGTGTTGGCGTTGGTGCCGACCGAACGAATCGCTGTCAAGCAGACGATCACGATCAGGGCCAGCATCACGGCATACTCGACGGCGGTGGGGCCATCTTCCGAGACGAGGAAACGTTGTACCTTCTTAGCGAGACTCTTCATTGCATTCCTCCAATTCCCGGTGTCGTGGATCACGACACCTTTCAGGTTGTCAGGAGCTTTCGTTGCTCCCGTTAATTAGCTCTAACACCACTCTTCCAGCTTCCAAGCCTCAGAGCCTGCATCAGCGGTATTAGAGCCAGACATTTAAACAAGTGCGCGTCTCATCTCGCATGGGCTGTGCTTCCGCTGCGTCGCTATTTTGCATCCTTTCGGCAGCCAGGCTAACGCCGATCTTTCAACCGTCGTCCCTCGGCTTTGCGCCCCAATCTTGCGATTGGTTTGCCTTTATCGAGGATGATGACGCAGCAGGCTCGATTCTGCTCTGCCTCTCTTGCTCCACCACTTCCGTGAAAAACCGAACGGTTCAGGAGAAGAAAAGTTTCGCAGGTGGCGCCTGCAGCGCTCACCTTTTGTAGTCCGCTAACAACCTGTTAGTCGAACCACACTTGAAACCTATGTCAGATTCGTCGGGAGTCAAAACCTTTCAACCCTGGCCCGCGAAAATTTCCTTTCGCCCTGGCCTACAACATGACTACCCCGCACGACCCGCCCTGAAGGCTCGTTTTCCTCGCAGAAAATCAGCCCTTTTGCTGCTTTTTCGCAACCTAGACTTGTCATGTGTCGTGTTTCGCCAACATTGAGCCGCGGTACTTTCGCCGTGCAGTGAATGAATATCAATCGCACATGCATCGAACGACTTCGCCGCACCGATCGTTGCGGCTACAGCGCGCACGGTGTGTGGGCTGCGGAACCCACCGCGCTTGCGTGCTTGGCGTTGATGCATAGCGGCGAACACGCTGCCGCTCAAAATTTTTCGACGCAACTCGCCGACGTGCAGCTCAGTGATGGCGCTGTTCCCACTCAGGCTGAAGGCGATTCCCCTTCTTGGACCACAAGCTTGGCGATTCTCGCTTGGTTAGCAATCGATGGCTTTGAAGAAAACATTGACCGCGCGATTGCCTGGACCTTGCAGGCTCACGGCAAGACGATCCCCAGAAATTCTGAAATTGGTCACGACACAACACTGCTCGGCTGGTCGTGGGCCGCGAATACGCATGCTTGGATGGAACCAACATGCATGTTTGTCGTGGCACTCAAAGCAGCTGGCATGCGCGATCATGAGCGCACGCAGGATGGCTTGAAACTCGTGACAGACCGCTTGCTCTCCACGGGTGGCTGTAACTTCGGCAGCACGGTCGTACTCGGCCAAGCCACGCTTCCCCAAGTTCAATCCACGGGTCTCGCCATGCTTGCCCTCGCGGGTGAAGTGAATACAGACCCGCGCGTTCAATTGTCGCTTCGCTATTTAGAAGAGAATTTGAATCCACATACAACCACCGGCTCGCTCTGCTACGGCCTGATCGGTCTCACGGCTCATAATCGCCGACCACGGAACGCCGACGCGTTAGTCCAAGCGGCTTTAGAACGCGAACTCACTCGCGAGCCAAGTGCCTACAAGCTCGCACTCATGGCGTTGGCCAGTTCCCCCGACTTATCGTGGCTCCCCCAACGCCCAGAGGTCGCCCAAGCATGAGCGAGCCCAAACCCAATACGAACGCCCCCAGCCGCCGAGCATTCCTCGCCGCGGGTGGCCTAGCCACTTGCGGCTTAGCGGCTACGGCATTAGCACGCCGCGCTTTTCTCCCCACCGCCAAAGTCTTCATCGCCAAAAACCAGCGCTACGATGGCCCACTCGCCACCACCATCCGCGACGGCCTCACCGCTTGCGGCTTAACTCCCACCCAGTTCCGCGGCAAGCGTGTGCTCCTCAAACCCAACATGGTCGAGCCCACGCGATTGATCCCGCACATGACCACGCATCCCGCGGTAATCATCGCCGCAGCCGAAGTCTTTCGCGGCTGGGGCGCCAAAGTCACCGTCGGTGAAGCGCCGGGGCACGTGCGCGACACGGAAATGGCCCTAGTGGAATCCGGCGTTGCCGAAGCACTCTCCGATGCCCGCTTGGACTTCGCGGATTTGAACTACGAAGAAGCCCGCTGGTTTGCGAACCGTGGCCGAGTGAGCCCGCTCAAGGGAATCTATTTTCCCCGTTCGATTTGCGAAGCCGATTTCGTGGTGTCGATCCCGAAGATGAAAACGCATCACTGGGTCGGTATCACTTGTTCAATGAAAAATCTCTATGGCACTTTACCAGGAATCAAATATGGTTGGCCCAAAAATGTTCTCCACCACAATGGAATCCCCGAGACGGTCGTCGATATCAATGCCACCCTGCCCCGCACACTATCAATCGTCGACGGCATCGACTGCATGGAAGGCGACGGCCCCATCCTCGGAAGCGTCAAGCGTATGGGACTTGTGCTGGTGGGAACCAATCTCCCAGCCGTCGACGCCACCGCAGCACGAATCATGAGTCTGCGTCCTGATCGCGTAAGCTACTTGCAACTCGCCGCGGATCGCTTAGGTCCGATCGCCGAAGATCGCATCACCCAACGCGGCGAGCGCTGGCAAGATTTGGTGAGCCCGTTCCAGATTCTCGACCAACCACACCTGACGCCCTTGCGGGCGGACGGGGAGTTGGTGAGTTAAGAGTTTCGCATCCCCCCAAGCGTCTACGCAAGGTCTTTACCTCGTTCTAACGCCGCAAAGTAAACGATTTTATCCGCCACGACGGGAGCGCTTCAATAGGATTGCGCCATATGCTTCCTAGGGACACTAAGTTGTCCAAAACAAAAATGTTCCTTATTCGATTGGAGAAGCAGATGTACGCTACGATTCGACCTCTGGTGCTTTTGTTGAGTACGATGATTTCGCTCGGAGCAAGCAACGCATTGGCAAAGGACGCTGCCTCAAATAACGATGACTTGCAGAATGCAGTACTATCGGCCAATGATCAATTCTACACAGCCCTGAATGCGATTTTCGTCGGCAACATGGAACCGATGGACTCCGTCTGGTCCCACGCCGACGACATCACCTACCTTTCGCCGACGGGTGAACAGCTAACTGGCTGGGAGGCTGTGCGTAAGAGCTGGCAGATACAAGCGGACAATGAGCTAGGTGGGAAAGTCGAGTCCCGCGACGTGCAGATTGTTTTACTCAACCCGACGCTCGCCCTGGTTACGAATCGAGAAGTTGGCGAAAACCCGAATACTCCCCAGGGCCCAATGAACGTGAACATTCGGTCCAGCAAAATCTATCGACTGGAATCGGGCAAGTGGAAGCTGGTCTTCGACCACGTTGATTTGCTTCCATTGCTCAGCGACAAGGCGATATGAGCTGAGCGGATTTCAAAATGCCAAATAAAACCGGACGCTAGCGCGTGGCGCTGATTTCATCAGCCGCAGGGCGCTAGCCCCGGTTTTTGAGGCTAGTTCTAGTTACCATGACATATATCGGTTAGTGTTTGGCACCAATAAGCGTACGGGAGTGGCAGCTAGAATTTTTCGCCCTAACTAACCAACTCACCCTTCATCACCAGCACCGCTTGGCCACCGAGGATCACTCGATCTCCTTGCACCTTCACCTGCACGGTGCCGCCGCGTGCTGATGCTTGAAAGCCAACAAGTTCGCTCTTGCCGAGTTGTTCTGCCCAGTAGGGACCAAGGCAACAGTGAGCTGAACCCGTCACGGGGTCTTCATCAATACCGACAGCGGGTGCGAAGAAACGCGAGATAAAATCGACATCTGGCATGTCCGACTTGGCGGTGACGATCACACCGCGGGCAGCGACTTTCGCGAGGGTACGGAAATTGGGTTGCAGCGAGCGAACAGTCTCCGCGGAGTCCACGACCAAAAACCTATCGAACTTTGTTTTGCCCACGAATGTAGGATTCACTTCCAATGCGTCCAGAAGTTCAGCTGCTGGTTCGCACTGCTCAACAGTGACTACAGGAAAGTCAAGGAAGATGGTTCCCTGCTTGCGCGAGGCCGTGAGAACTCCACTGCGCGTATGAAACGCAATCTGCTGATCGCCAGGAACAATTCCCATTTCCCAGAGGGTAAACGCTGACGCCAGAGTTGCGTGGCCGCAAAGGTCGACTTCCACTTTGGGCGTGAACCAACGAAGCTCAAAACCATCGGCAAGCGGCCGCACAAATGCCGTCTCCGAAAGATTCATCTCCGCAGCGACTGATTGCATCCACGATGCTTCGCGGCTTTCTGAAAGCAAGCACACAGCGGCGGGATTACCGCCAAACGGCTTATCGGTAAAAGCGTCAACTTGCCAAAGGGGAATAGCGGGCATAAGGCTTCCTTGAATTTTGTCCGATGCTAACCACTCAGAGACTGTTTAGCCTTAAGTCTGGTTCGTTTCACTGGTCGAAAATCTCACCAAGGCATAAAAAAATGACCAATCCACTCATAGGGATTGGTCATTCGGCATTTGGAAATTGGCCAATTCTCAAAACGACCTAAGCGTAGGCTCGCGGTCCCAAATTCGATGCTTCTTGGCTTGGTTAATGAACTGGCCGAAGTCATTACCCTTCAACGCAAAAACTCCTGCATCCGCTTGAATACTTGCCTCGTCGATAAGCGGTTGAGCGGCAGGCGTATACGCAATCACCTTGAGATGTGCGTACGCCATGCGAATCCAATCAATCGCCGCCGCTTCGGTGAGCAGCGATTCGACTTGATCCTCGGCGGGAGCAATTACCACCGCATCAAACAAAACCGAAGGTGCGCCGGCCAGGAAATCATCGGGCACGACCTGTTTCCCTCCGTCAGTCATAACAGGCCCAGCCATGGGAGTAATCACGGCCAGTTCCGCCCCTTCGGCCTTTAAATCCTTGAGGAGCGCATTGTAGATTTTGCCAGGAATGCCGTCGGATGTCAGCAAGCCGATTTTTTTGCCCTCAAGGCTCTCTGGCGCTTTGGCATACTGCGACAGAGCCTTGGAGGGCTTAGGACTGCCAGGCGGAACGGCCGGCTTGATCTTCTCGGCCATTCCCTCCATCCCCAGGTTTTTCGCGACCTGCTCACCCAGCATCGTATCGATAATTGCCAAGTGTCCCAGCATGCGTTGCCGCACGGCAAGAGTCTTCACTTTTCCCAACTCAAACGTAAAGCCACCGATCATATGCCGTTGCTCGGGTTCGGTTAGGGAGCGGAAAAACAACCCGGCTTGCGTATAGTGATCCGCAAAACTTTCGGGACGAGTCCGCATTTTGTCGCCCGCTTCAGGGGCCGGAAACGTGGTGAACCCACGCTCGGGATTTTCCCGAGGCGACGTCGGATCAAGGCTGTTCGGTTCGTAGTTGGCCGTCCCCTTGCGCGGCACATTCATTTGCATTTGCGCGTCACGCTGCAAGTTATCGATAGGACACTTGGGCGCATTGATTGGCAACTGATGAAAATTGGGGCTGCCGAGTCGCGAAAGTTGCGTGTCGAGGTACGAAAACAATCGGCCTTGAAGCAATGGATCGTTGGAAAAGTCGATACCCGGCACGACGTGCGAAGGACAAAATGCCACCTGCTCGGTCTCGGCAAAGAAATTATCAACATTCCGGTCGAGCACCATCTTACCGAGCGGTGTCAATGGAACGATTTCTTCGGGAATGATCTTCGTGGGATCAAGAACATCGAAATCAAATTTCTCGGCTTGTTTCTCGGTAAAAACTTGCACTGACAATTCGTATTCAGGATAAGCCCCGTTCTCGATGGCATTCCAAAGGTCGCGGCGATGGAAGTCGGGGTCGGCGCCGGAAATCTTCACGGCCTCGTCCCACACAAGTGAAAATGTCCCCAACTTGGGCCGCCAATGAAACTTCACGAGCTTGACGGCACCTTTGGCATTAATCATGCGAAACGTGTGAACTCCAAAACCTTCCATCATCCGATACGACCGTGGGATCGCGCGGTCGGACATGACCCACGTCAGCATGTGCATGCTTTCGGGGGTGAGCGACACGAAATCCCAAAAAGTATCATGAGCTGACTGAGCCTGCGGAAAATCACGATCTGGCTCGGGTTTGACCGAGTGAATCAAGTCCGGAAACTTGATCGCGTCCTGAATGAAGAACACGGGGATGTTGTTCCCCACCAAATCGTAGTTGCCCTCGCTCGTATAAAACTTGACGGCAAAACCCCGAACATCACGCGCCGTATCGAACGACCCTAAACTACCAGCCACGGTTGAGAATCGCACAAAGACGGGTGTTTTCGCTTTGGGATCTTGCAGAAACGCCGCCCTAGTGAGGTCGGAATGAGACTTATACGTTTGAAAATACCCATGAACCCCAAAACCGCGCGCATGAACCACACGCTCAGGAATTCGCTCATGGTCGAAATGCGTGATTTTCTCACGCATGACAAAGTCTTCGAGCAACTGCGGGCCGCGCGGACCAACGGTGAGCGTGTTTTGGTCGTCAGCAATCTGCAGCCCCTGGTTGGTGGTTAAAGTCGGAGCCTTACCCCCCGCGATTTGATGAGTTTCGCCACCGGTCCCCTTTTTTGTGGTAATTTCGTCGCCCTGCTTCGGTGCCTTGGCCATGATCGTCCTCACGTACGAGTTACCTTATAAGTAACTCACCGTGAAAGCACATCTCGCGCCAACGTGATGTCCTGACGATCATGCCTCCAAAAGATAAGCTTATGGAACGTTGTACAGCGGCCAGAAAAACACTCTGGTCAAGATTGAGCCAACAGTGTGACCGCTAGACGATCAGCATGCTGAAACTGCTGCAGTTGACCGCTTTAAGCTAACTGTGGAGTTAGACTACAGTTCGAGTGCGCGGTCATGACAATCCCATAATTTTGAGAGTTCGCTGATCATCAATACCATCAAAATATTTGTGTAGCGCATCTACAAAAACCTGATTGTCTATAGCGCTTGCTTTAAACAAAGTCATACAAGACCTAAATTTCAGATCGTCAGGATAATCAAAGATGCTTTCAATACGGTCAGTATCAATATCTATTACCATTCTTGTACATTCCAACAATCTTTGCCCTAAAACGTCATGTTGAATATAAGCTTGGGCTTCTTCTTTTGAAGCTAATGCATATCTTTTTGACATGGCACTATCTCCAAGACCATTAACTTGAGGGAAAATGTACCAAATCCAATGACCTCGCTTTCTACCAAACTTTAACTCCGCCAGAACCTGTTCGTATATGTCGCGTTGGGCATCCAAGAAACGTTGAAGGTTATAAATGTCATCGTTTTGAATTCTTGACATGCTTGTATCCTTGTTTTGACGATGCTCATCCAATCGATTAACACCGACACTTTGTCGGAAAACGCGATTCATTAACGAAGCTGATGTCGGATCCACCGCCGCGGACCGGTGTGCGCAACACTGAGCGTTTTCTACACCGATCACCTCGTGTCGTACAGACACTAACACTTGCCCTGTAAAGCCTCTCGGTATTAAACACATTTTCAGAACAAAAGTGTCAGTGCTGCCTTCGGAATGACAATCTCCAAAAATTCTCCAAGATTTGGCCACCCCAATTGGATAAAATACAGGAATCGCCACTAAGGCCTGTGTTCTTTGATAACTGAAACAGCTGAGTGAGTTTTGGAACGCGCTGATCGCGCGATTCGACCAAAAGTCGACTTGTTTTGTCACGTGCGATTTTCGCAATGCCTTGAACTATCAAGACTTGTAACATCGCGAAGTGACAAAACCCAAGACTTTCGTCACCAAAGTTGGGACCCCGTCGCAGGCGCGAAAAATCAGGTTTGCGTGCTCAGGGGAGCCGCAAACCACGCAAAGCTGGCAAACCTAGCCAAGCTGAGTGGCGGATAACAAGAAGCCCTAAGGAGTTTAAGGCGCTTCGATGTTGATCTCGATTTCGCCGAGATTAGCCGGCCCCATCACCGCGTCGATGATCTTGCGGACTTCCTCCGACGGATCGATCAACTCGACCTGCTCGGGAATGCCCGCCTGATCGGCTTCTTGCTCGGCCGTCGCGATCAGTTGGCGAAGCTCTTCATCAGTTGCCTTCTTGCGAAATTCCCATCGATTGCCTTGCCTATCGGCCACGTAAGAGATGACCTGTTCAACTGCTTTGTCGTCAATCTTTCCGGTGATCACACCGCGCGTGAACCGTCGCAGGGCCAGACTTCCCGCCTGTTTTTCTTCGGCGGTTAGTGTCGACTGGTTGAAATAGTGGGCTTCGATTGCTGACACACCGAGCGAGGGCATGAGTGGCGATTCGATGATGGCGATAGAAAGTTGCTGCAACTGCTCGAGGGTCAATGTCCCATCGCGCAGGGCGTTGAGCGGCCGCTCGAGTTCGCTCGAGATTTCGGTCTGCTCTTGCTCGGGGATGTTCGAGGCGTCGAGTGTTTCATCGACCATCACCAACGACAATTCAGCACCCCAATTACGCCAGTTCTGAGAAACCACGTAACCGAGGATCACGATCAGCACGACCATGATCAACAGGACGATAAAGCAGCCCTTGAGACAGCCGCCGAAGCAACCCCCTCCGCCCCCTTCACCACGGTCATCGTCTTTGCGCGGCTCGACTTCCTGTTCGATCTCGAATTTATGACTTTCCGCCATCGCCCTTTACCTTCGCTAGAATACCGCGCATGAAAAAGCCCGGCGTCTGATGATACAGCTTGGCCGGGCCAAATCTAGATGAATCTAGGGTTTCAGTGAACCTAGTGGAGGATAACGGGATCGAACCGATGACCTTTTGGCTGCCAGCCAAACGCTCTCCCAGCTGAGCTAATCCCCCGGGAAGTTCGTAGATTTAGGGAGATCGAGCAGATAAGCCGCTCTGGTCCCTTCGGCCACGAACTGGCAAACTAACACCCTGAAACAGGATTGTCAACGCCGCCACATTTTCTGTCGTCAACACACGCCATGAGCCACGCACGAAGTAGCCTGAAAATTGCGATCACCGCGGGCAAGGTGGTGTTGGCTCTAGGAATTGTCGGCTATTTGGTCGCAAAAATTCAGCGTGACGCGGGATTCTCGCGACTCTTGCATGAGCCCAAGGAATGGGGATATCTGGCCGCGGCACTAGCCATGGTGTTCGCCGCTTTCACATTGAGTTTTGTACGTTGGTATGTGCTCGTGCAGGGACTCGGCATGCGATTCTCACTACGCGATGCCCTGCGCTTGGGTTCGATGGGATTCACGCTCAATCAAGTGATGCCAGGCAGCGTGGGCGGGGATTTGTTCAAGGCGGCGTTCCTGGCTCACGAGCAACCGGGCCGACGGACCGAGGCCGTGGCCTCAGTGTTTATCGATCGCTTCATCGGGCTGGTGGCGATGTTTGTGGTCGCGAGCGTCGGGCTACTGTTCGCCAACCAAAGTTTGGGACGCAGTCCGTGGCTGAGCAGCTTGGAGGTAACAATCTGGTCGGTGGCAATCGGCGGAGTCGTGGGAATCCTGTTGGTGACGAGCCACCTTTTCTCAGGACTGAAGACACAACAGCTGGCAAGTCGCGTTCCGGCGATTGGCCATATACTGAGCCGACTCGTGGCGGGCTTGAACCGCTTTAGTAGCAGACGCCGTTATTTGGCAGCGGCCTTTGCGATGGCGATCACGACACATTGTTTGTTGGTCAGCACGTTTTGGTGCATCAGCCGTGGGCTGCCAATTGTCGGCCCGACGTTTCAACAAAACACGACAATCGTGCCACTCGCCCTGGTGGCGGGTGCCTTGCCCCTGACGCCAGGGGGCTTGGGAATAACCGAAACCGCGCTCGCCAAACTTTACGGAGCCATTCAACTGAACGAAGCCGACGGGGCATTGGTGGCGCTGACCTATCGGGCTGTGACTTACGTCGTGGCGATAGTAGGGGCCTGCTATTATCTTTCCGCGAAACGTCGATTCGAGCACATTATGGAAGAGGCCGAAGAGTTGGCCGAGGAAATCGAGTGAACTAGGACTCGTCCCCAGAGCAGCTCAATTCGCGCAAGACTTGGATCGCGTCTTCCACTTCGGGAACGACGATTCCTTGCTTGCGGCCAGCAAGATCGAAATTCGCCAGCAGCGTGATCTCTTCGAAGTCCTCGTCGGCCTCTAAACGATTGCGGGCCCGCAGCCCCAAGGTCCCCTTCGTAAGGGCTTGGGCAACAGGCATGTTCTCGATCAGCCACAACGTCCGCTCGGTGACAATTCCATCAAGGGCCGACATTGTCGCGGCATGGTGATCGCGGCGGTCGATAGCCTTGCCGACATCATGAAGTAGTGCCGCGGTAAGAAACTCTTCGTCGTAAGGGATCTGCTCCGCAGCGAGCTGGAAAACCTGCAAGCTATGATACAGGGCGTCACCTTCGGGATGAGCCTGTGGATCCTGCTTCACATTAGCGAGAGGATGCAAGCGCTCGGCATAAATCCCGAAGCGATTCTCCCACTCTTGAGGCTGAAATGCCTTAGCAAGGGAACGCAGTTGCTCGCCGACTTCTGCATCCGATGGCAAATCGCGGACTCGAATCCCTTCGGGAAACATGCGTTCGATGGCGGAACGGCGGGCATCCGAATGGCGAAGTTCAGGCTGCTCGTTGATCAAACGAGCGGCCTCCCAGGCAATTTGACGTCGGGCTTTGGAAGGCTTCACGGCGGGCAAGTTGCTAGTGTCCGAGAAGATAACGCCAAGTGATCGACACTCGGCTCATACCTTAATTTTACCTGGCAGCTGCGATAATGGCACTATCGATTCCTGCATCGAGAACGAGTTCTTTTTCAGCAGGCAGATAGGCCTCAAGGGGCAAATCCTGATTTCCGACGGAAATCCGATAGAAATCTCGCTCCCGGGCGATAAAGGCTTCGACGACCATTGGATCGAATTGCTGGCCATAGCGGCTGACAATCCAATCGCGTGCCACTTCGTGAGAGACTGCGGCCTTGTAGGGCCGATGTGAAGTCAGGGCGTCGTAGACGTCGGCCAGCGCGACAATTCGACCGGCCAGCGGGATATCTTTCCCCTGGAGCCCCTGAGGATAGCCACTGCCGTCCCAATGTTCGTGGTGGGTCGCGGCAATTTGTTCGGCAACTTCCAGGAAGTCATCTTCTTCAAGTTGCTTACGGATCGCGGCGAGGCATTCACTGCCCAGAATGGTGTGCATTTCCATGGCCTTGCGTTCAGTTGCGCTGAGCCGTGCCGGCTTGAGCAACACCGCGTCGGGTATGCCCACTTTTCCAATGTCGTGCAGCGAGGAGGCCACTGCCAAATCGGCGACAAATCCGCGTTCGATTTCGGGATTCGTGCGGGCAAGTTCCGTGGCCAAGATTGAAACATAAGAACGAATTCGTTCCAAATGCTTGCCGGTATCTTTGTCCCGTGATTCGGCAAGCTTCGCCAAGCCAAAAGTCACGGCATTGCGAGTTCTCACCAGGGCTCGAGTTCGCGCGCTGACTTGATACTCTAAACGAGCATTGGCCGCCGCGAGACCTGCTTCGTAGCGATTCAATAAAAAGCCGGTGAGCATCGCCGTCGCGCCTATCACAAATGCCATCAAGATGTAACCAACTTGCATCACGGGCTGAATGGTAGACGCGATGAACGAATCGATAGCCATATCGGACTGATAAATCGCCAAAATCGCATTGAGTTTTGGCAAAGCAAATCCCGTAAATGCGTGCACTTTGCCATCGAGGTCAACTTTGCCAGTAATTACCGGCGGGGTTTTGGAATCGATCTCATCGACCAACTTGGTAATTGGTCCGGACGTCTCATTATTGATCAACAAAGACCGTCCAGGAAAAAGTCGCAACAGCCCTGGGTCTTTTTCCAAATTGGGATGGCAAAGCATCGCGCCATTATTGAGACGCATCAAGCAAACGAAACCATCATGCGGAACAAGCGTCGTCTCGCAGATATCTTGCAGCTTCTGCCAATCCGCCGTGCCAGGTTCAGCCGTGGTGAGCCCCAACGCCCCGACTTCCAGGGCAATTTGATGAGCTTCAGCCTTGCCTTGAGCAGCAACGTAATTGTGCACCACGACTTCAAAGGTCTTCCACAACCAACCCGTAGCCCAGGCTACACCAAACCCGAGACAGGCTGCCTGAGCGACAATTAACAAAGCCAGCAGGAAACAACGATTCTTAATTTGCATGCACGACATGAGCACAATTTCGGCGGGCAAACAGAGTGGAGGATAATCGTTTGATAAGCAGCACCTCGTCGAGGTGGGCGATAAGTACAGTGAAACGTAGCTTGCGATTTGTAGATGCCGGAATCAGATTGCCGCATGATTCGCGACCGCCAAGACTTTGTTCTCTGTGAAGCCTATTTTCCCTACAACCGGCTTGACCGGCCGATGTCAGAGGGCACAATTGGCTGAAACGCCAAGAATGGCGACAGCTTATGTGTTTCTACCTTGTTGGGACGATTGCATGTCACTGCTTATCAAAAATGGTCGCATTATCACGGCAAGCGATGATTACGTCGCGGATATTTTGTGTGAAGGCGAAGTCATTACCAAAATCGCGCCACAGATTTCTGCGGAAGGTGCCACAGAGGTCATCGACGCGGCGGGAAAATATGTGTTTCCTGGCTTCATTGATCCGCACGTACATATCTACCTGCCGTTCATGGGCACCTTCGCCAAGGATGACTATATTACGGCAAGCAAGGCCGCATTGGTTGGCGGCACAACGTCGCTCATCGAGATGTGCTGCCCGGCTCGTTCGGATGAACCGCTGGAAAGCTACGAGCTTTGGCTTTCTAAGGCGAAAGAGAGTGCTTGCGACTATACATTCCACATGGGCGTTGCCCGGCTCGATGACTCGGCCGTTACCCAGCTTCGTGAGATTGTGAAACGTGGCATTGCCTCGTTCAAAATCTTCCTCGCTTACAAAGGTGCTTTTGGCATCAATGACGAAGAGCTTTACGGCACGCTGAAACTGGCCAAGGAACTCGGCGTCATCGTCACGGCCCACTGCGAAAACGAAACCTTGGTTTCGCAGCTTCAAGCCCAGCTGATCAGCGAAGGCAAAACGGGTCCCGAGTGGCAAGACGCTTCACGACCTCCTCGTGTCGAGGCCGAAGGTGTTCACCACCTCATGACGTTTGCCGAAATGACGGGCGCCCATGTTTACTGCGTTCATACGTCCTGCCGTGAAGCTCTGGAAGCGGTTCAGGAAGGGCAACTCCGCGGCGTGCATGCTTGGGTCGAATCCGTGATTCCCCACTTCGTGCTCGACAAAACTTATACGGCTAAGCCAAATTTTGAAGGCTCCAAGTATGTCATGTCTCCTCCCTTACGCGATGCGATTCAACATGATGCCCTGTGGGCTGGTTTACAGTCGCGTTTGATCAGCACCGTCGGCACCGATCACGCGCCGTTTGACTTCGCCGGTCAAAAAGACATGGGCAAAGACAACTTCACCAAAATCCCCAACGGCATTCCTTCGATCGAAGATCGTGTCAACATCCTCTACACTCACGGAGTTTGCCGAGGCCGGATCGACCTCAATACGTTCGTCGACGCCGCCAGCACACAAGCCGCCAAGTTATTTGGGCTTTACCCGCGCAAGGGAACCGTGGCGGTCGGGAGCGATGCCGATCTCGTGATTTATGATCCCCAGTATCGCGGCAAGCTGTCGGTCAAAACCCAAGAAATGGCGGTCGACTACAACGCCTTCGAGGGTTGGGAAATCGAAGGCCGACCGACGGAAGTCACCGTGCGCGGCAAGGTTCAAGTCCGCGACAGCAAATTCGTCGGTGAGTTAGGCTATGGCGAATTGCTCACCCGTAAGCCGACCCATTTTTAAGTGGGAAGCTTAACCGCGCGCCAACGCGTCGGTCTGATCGACGAAGTCTTCGCCCGTCCACTGGGCATCGTCGCGGATCATCTTCTTGTCGTGCTGGGCTTTGGCTTGCTCGCGTGCGGCGGCTTGGCGTTTTACAAGATCAGCGTGGGTCGTAAAGTACTGCACGCTGTGTCCTTTGAAATCGGCGATCGTTTCAAACTTGTGCTTCTCCATGAACGCCAGTAATTCTTCGCACATCTCTTTGACAATGCCGTAGCCGAATTTCATCACGCCCGTGCAAACTTGCACCGTGTCGGCACCGAGCAAAATAAACTGGGCTGCGTCGCTACCGGTTTCCACGCCGCCGATCCCGCTCAGCGTACGGCCTGGATATTCATCGCGAATCACGCGAGCAATTTCCATACACATCCGCAAGGCAATCGGCATCACCGCGCGGCAGGAATATCCGCCCGGTGTTGTGTAACCTTCGACTTGTGGTTCGGGACGTAATGTTTCCAAATCGACGCCGAGCACACTGCGAATCGTATTGATCGCGGCGATCCCTTCGCACCCGGCTTTCAGCGCGGCTCGCGTGGGGTCTTCGATATGCGTGACGTTAGGAGTCATTTTCGCCCATACCGGCACCTTGGCGACCGCATTCACCCACTTCGAAACCTCGCCGAGAATGTCGGGATTCTCGCCCATCGCCGAGCCCATCTTTCTTTCAGGCAAACCGTGCGGGCAAGAGAAATTCAGCTCGAACGCATCCACGCCGAGGTCCTGGCAACGCTCGGTGATTTCGACCCACGCATCCTTGTTGAACTCCTCCATGATCGAGGCGATCAAGATGCGGTCGGGATACTTGTCTTTGACTCGCTTGAGCTCATCAACCCACACATCAAAACTGCGGTCGCTGATCAGCTCGATATTTTCCCAGCCGATGATTTCCTTCGAATCGCGGCCACGCAAGCGAGCGTAACGGGGCTGGACGTTCGTGACCTTGCTGGCGTCGAGGCTGATCGTCTTGCAAATGACGGCTCCCCAGCCTTCGTCGAACGCCTTGCCGATCACGTTGCCGTTGGTTCCCGGCGGGCCCGAACCAATCACAAAGGGGTTCGGCATCTTGAGGCCATTGACGACGGTTTCAAGCGTGGGCATGGGCATGGCTCCTGGTCAAACGAATCACCCGTCCAGTGTGTCTTATCAACACCGCAGAGTCAATTAGTGATTACCTCGCCTCGCAGAGTTGATAAAGTATTTGCTTGCCCACACTTCTTAATACTTGAGGCCGTTCCCCATGATTGCTTGGCTTTACCTCCTGATCGCTGGTGTCCTGGAAGTCGCTTGGGCCGTCGGGTTGAAGTATTCGGAAGGGTTCACAAAGCTGGTGCCATCGGTACTGACGCTCGTGGGGATGGCGGCAAGCGGAGTGTTTCTCGCTCTCGCTGTGCAGAAGCTTCCTTTGGGGACGGCCTACGCCATTTGGACCGGCATCGGTGCGGTAGGAACAGTGCTCCTCGGGATGGCGCTCTTCGGCGAACCAGCGGCCCCCGCGCGACTCTTCTTTATCGCGCTGATCGTAGCGGGCATCGTTGGTTTGAAAGTGGTAAGGTGATAGAACCACTCCCGGCCAGTTCAATATCTGCTTTGCTAGGTTTGCGTGGTTTGCGGCCTCTTAAATGTTGCCAAGCAGCGGAAAGTGTCTGTGGACTATGGGCAGTAGACTGTAACAATTCTCCTTACAGTCCACAGTCCTACCGACTACGGTCTTCGTTCTTTGTCAACTTGTCCAACTTGGTCAACTTTTCAGAGTCATTTTCAAATTCAGAATTGGAAAATTGCATTGCAACGTAGCTTGAAACCGCTGCATGCGCGCATTTCTAGCCCAGTTGGAGTTGTGCGCGAATAGCGCAGCGTCATTCCTGGTCGCTCCGGGCGCTGACGCTGACGGCTCGCCGTTGTGGATTATCAAATTATCAAAGAACACGGCATCGATGTGCGGTCTCTATTATCGCGATTTAAGAAACGCGTGCCACAACAATTATTGGCCGGGGTGTAATGACTGTCGTGTCGACGAGAACCTGCTGATAGACGCCAATATAGAAATCAAGAATCGCTACCAACCAGTGCTATTTTCATCACGCCCTCGAATGCTAACGCTACACATTTCCGCAAGCTGATGTAAACGCGTCAGGATCCCGTAAAACGAACAGATCCTTCTCACGCATAAATCGTCATTGCTTGTTATGCGACCAGTGGGGCACCACCAGTACACCCACTTGAAATCCCAAATAATGTGAAGTTTCTAGATTTTTGTGGACTTCTCAAACGAAGTTAATTAGATTATCGGGTGATTTATCGCTATTCGTCCACGGACTTATTTACTGTCATTCTTCGGAGGTGGCGCTCATGAACCGACACTTTTCTCAGGCAATTTTTCTTCTCGCGTTGCCCTGCCTTCAGCAAGCTGCACTCGCTTTTACGACGGTTTACAATGTTCCGCCGGATATTGCGCCTACTGTCATCGGCTCGAATACGCAACTGAATCTTTTTGACGGTGGCGTGATCGGCCCTTCCTTTGATGCTGGTACTCCCGTTGGGCCGAACACAAATATTGAAGTCAATATCAGCGGCGGGTCTACTGGCTTTGGTTTGGATGTGTTTTCAGGAGCCACCCTAAATATTAGTGGTGGCACTGTTGGCGATTCTTTGGAAGTTTTTTCTGGGGGGGTCGTTCATTACACGGGCGGCACCGTAGGCCAAAATTTTACATCGGCGAGTGGCGGTTCTGTGGCCATTATTGGTGGAGAATTTGTTCGGAATGGGGTCCCCATTAGTGGTTCCACAACGGTTTCCAGCGGAACGATTCTCACGGGCACTCTGGCGGATGGCACAGTTATCGTGCTTGTTCGAGACACTGCTGCGAGCGAGACCCGGGATACATTTCCATCGGGAACATTAACGCTTGCAACAACTTCGTTACCTGCTGCTCCAAGCATTGTTAACTCGCCCGTCGATTCGGTCCCCAGGGGCCTTCGTGCGGGTCAGACTCTCACCTTGGGGGCAGGCGCAAACACAATTGAAAATTTTGCCGGAGTTGATGCGACTCTGAATCTCGCTGGCGGATCAATTGCTAGGGGATTAGAACTCGTGGGTACTGATTTGAATCTCACTCAAGGCAGTATCGGCGACCGTTTCCATATGTTCGCCGGAAGTACACTCAACATGAGTGGAGGAACAATAGGAAACGATTTCAGGAGTCTTGCTGGCACCCAAATCAATCTCTCGGGTGGGACCGTTGGACAACAATTTCGCGTGTATGCAGGGAGTACGATTGATATCACTGGCGGAGAGTTTGAACTCGACGGAGTTCCCGTCACAGGTACAACGAACTTTCCTTCCGGTTCCAAACTCTTGACAGGTACACTGGCGGACGGGTCGGTCTTCATTTTCGATCGCAGCTTTGCATCAGTCAATCTCAATACTGTTTCGCTTCCCTCTGCTCCTAGTGTGATCAATTCACCTACGGACCCAGCACCGAAAGGACTGCGTGCCGGACAGACACTCAATCTCGGCACCGGCGCCTCTGTAGGTGATAACTTCGCGACCGTCGACGCCACCGTAAATATGACGGGGGGAACAATAGGTAACGGCCTGGAAGTGCTGCGTACCAACGTGACGATCGATGGCGGCATAGTGGGTCAAAATGTGCTACTCCACGCCGGTTCTCACCTTGGCATCAATGACGGGCAAGTGGGTTCAATTCAACTGAGCGATGCGATATTGGATATCACGGGAGGCATTGCCGGCTATTTCAGAGCGGAGAGCAATTCAGTGGTCAATATTAGAGGTGGGGACGTAGCAGGTGGCGTCCTAAGTGGCGCAAACAACTCGATTGTTACGATTTCTGGCGGAAACATCTCCGCTGAACTTTCCGTATTCGCGGAGAACACTCTGAACATAGCCGGTGGCTCAATTAACGGAGGAGTTACCGTCTACAGTGACTCTGTGGTGAATATTAGTGGGGGAGATCTGAACAGTAACTTTAGGGCGTTGAGCGGACAGGTTAATATCCTTGGACGTTCATTTTTCATCGACGGCGTTGAAATCACGGATGACGTTCTGGTTAACGGTTCCCTACCAATCACAGAGCGCAACGTCACCCTATCTGGATTGTACAGAGATGGAACTCCATTCAGCTATTTCCTCAATTCGAGCCCGTCGCTTGGAGGCTTTTACGCCGAAACTTTGGTGGTAGCGATTCCTGAACCTAGTACATTGCTCTTATGCCTTGCGGCTTCGATGTGTGCTTATTCGCGACGACGATTGCAAAGCTAGCTTAAACAAGGTGCGTATTAACTTGTGACGGCCTTCATACACGCTCTACTGACGCGCATGATGGCTTATACGACTCGCGCAATCTTCCACATTTCACTGCGCGCTGACGGTTCGCCTTGCCGGAAAAGGGCATTACTCGGTTCGGACTACGTCAAAGTTTCAAAGAAAAACGCATCAATGTGCGGCCCCTATTATCGCGATTTGGAAGCTGCGTGCCACAACAATTATTGGCCGGGGTGAAGTGGCTATCAAGAGAATCGACGAACAACGTTAGCCGGCATCGTCCCGATGCCGTTCCCGGATTTCGCTCGGCAGTGGGACACTGCCGGCTAACCCTACTTCTTCCCACCCACCACCGTCAGCACTTCATCCAAGCATTCGATCATGAAGTTGGCGTCGTCCTTGGTGATGCACATCGGGGGCTTGATGCGCAAAGTGTTGCCGAAGAGGCCGCCCTTGCCGATGATCAGGCCACGGTGTTTGCATTCTTCCATCACGGCGGCGGCTTCGGCCTTGGCGGGTTCTTTCGTCTTTCGATCGGTCACCAGTTCGATGCCCAGCATGAGGCCCATGCCGCGGACTTCGCCGATCAGCGGCTGCTTCTCTTGAAGTTCGAGTAATCGTTCTTTGAGGTATCCGCCAACTTCCAAAGCATTCTGCTGGATGTTCTCTTCGTCGATCACTTCGAGCGTGGCTAGGCCCTGCGTCATGCTGATCGGGTTACCACCGAAGGTGTTGAAGTGAATGCGGTTCTTCATCACTTCGGAAATTTTTTCCGTCGTAGTGAACGCCCCCAGCGGGATACCGTTGCCAATGCCCTTGGCCATGGAGATGCCGTCGGGCACGACGTCGTAATTCTGATGCGACCAATAGTGATGCCCGGTGCGGCCAAAGCCCCCCTGCACTTCATCGGCAATGCACAGCCCACCATGTTGGCGGACGATGTCGTAAACGATTTTGAAAAATTCCTGGGGAGGCGTGACCGTGCCACCGACCCCTTGAATCGGCTCGCCGATGAAGCAGGCGATCTCGCCCGAGGATTGATACTGGATGACGTTCTTCACATCGTAGGCACACTTGAGTCCGCACGACGGATATTCCAAATCGTAGGGGCAGCGATAGCAGTAGCCCGCATTGGAGTGCAGGATGTTGAGCTGGGGATTGGATTTGAATTTCCATGTGCCGTGGGCCGTGAGTCCCATGGGAACGGACGTGCCACCATGATAGCCGTTGCGCAGAGCAACCACGGCGTCGTTCCCCGTGTATTCGCGGGCTGACAGGATGGCGACTTCGTTGGCTTCGCTGCCACTGTTGGTGAAGTAGCTGCGCGTGAGGCCCTCGGGCATCTTGCTGGCCAGCTTCTCAGCGAACTGCCCGATCGACGGGTGCAAATAAATCGTGGTCGTGTGCTGGAGCTTGCCAGTTTGTTCGCGGACCTTGTCGATCACTTTGGGATGACAATGGCCCACGCTCACGGTGACGATCCCCGCGAAGGCATCGAGATAGCGCTTGCCCGTTTCATCCCACAGGTACTGCATCTTCCCCTCGACGATCATCAGAGGGTCTTTGTAGTACGTGATCACGCCGGGTGAGACATATTGATGCCGCAAGGCGATGACTTGTTCGCGCGTGGGGCCATCGTAGGGCGTGGGGGTGAGGTTGGTGGGGGGAAGTTTTGCTGATGTCGACATCGTGATACTCCGCGCAGTGGCGAATGAACTTGTATGGTGTTTTCGATTCTAACCGGTGACATTGGCCTTGCCCAGAACAATCGCTTTACGACAAATTAGGGCTACAACATACTGCGGCCAACCGTGATGTACATGGGATTTGGCCCCGTGCATACTCACGCTTGGCGGCACATACCTTGAGCATCACTATCATCACGACAGGATCATGCGATGGCTGATTCTTCCGCCCGATCTTTTCCCGCCGATGGCATCGTCGAACTGACGACCGACGTCTCAAGTTCTCCCTACTTCAGTCACGACATGGCTCCTGTGCCGCGCAGCGAGCGGCGTTGGTCGATGCGCGACATGGCGGTGCTGTGGATTTCGATGTCGGCGTGCGTGCCGACGTACATGCTCGCCTCGGGCATGATCGAAGAAGGCATGAATTGGTGGCAGGCGATCGCGACGATCTTTCTCGGCAACGTGATCGTGTTAGTGCCGATGGTGCTCAATGCCCACGCAGGCACGAAGTATGGCATCCCCTTCCCCGTTTATTGTCGACCGTCGTTTGGGATTTTAGGAGCGAATGTACCAGCGCTATTACGTGCGCTCGTGGCCTGCGGCTGGTTTGGGATTCAATCGTGGATTGGCGGGGCGGCGATCTATCAAATCCTTGTGGTCTTTGTGCCCGCTTGGGGGAAACTCGAAAAACTGCCGGTGCTGGAAATCAATGCCGCGCAGGCGATGTGTTTCTTGCTGTTCTGGGCGATCAACATGTGGGTTATCTATAAAGGCGTGGAATCGATCCGCATCTTGCTCAACATCAAAGCCCCGCTGCTGATTGGCTTGGGATTCGTACTCCTTGGCTGGGCATATTACGCGGCGGATGGTTTTGGCACGATGCTCAATAAGCCTTCTGCATTTGAAGTGGGTGGACCGAAAGCGGGGCTGTTTTGGCCTTTCTTTTTTGCTTCGCTCACCGCCAACGTCGGTTTCTGGGCCACGCTGTCGCTTAACATTCCCGACTTCAGCCGCTATGCCTACTCGCAGCGGGACCAAGCCTTGGGACAAGCGCTGGGCCTACCCACCACGATGGCGCTATTTTCGTTCATCGGTATCGCGGTCACGAGTGCCACGGCGGTGATCTATGGTGAAACGATTTGGGACCCCGTGATCGTGTTGAGCAAGTTCACGAACCCAATTGTGTTGGTCGTGGCGATGGTGTCGCTTTGCATCGCGACACTCGCCACGAACATTGCCGCCAACGTGGTGAGTCCCGCCAATGATTTTGCACACTTAGCGCCTAAGTGGATTTCATTCCGCACGGGAGGATTCATCACGGGTATCATCGGCATTTTGATTCGGCCTTGGAAACTGGTTGAAGACCCCACCGGCTACATCTTTCGCTGGTTGGTGGCTTATTCCGCACTGTTAGGGGCCGTGGGAGGCGTGTTGCTGGCCGATTATCTGGTGTGGCGAAAAACACAGCTCGATCTCGCTGGGCTTTATCGCCGCGAAGGACCATATTGGTACAACGGCGGGTTCAACCCTTGGGCGATCATTGCCATGGTGCTTGGTATCTTGCCTTGCATCCCCGGCTTTTTGATGCAAGTGTCGAATCGTTTTTCTGAGTTGCCCAAAATTTGGGGCGATCTTTATCACTACGCGTGGTTCATCAGCTTTGGTGTGTCGTTTGTCACCTATCTCGTGCTGATGAATCTGTTTGCTCGTAAACCTGAGAATGCCAACAACTGACCAAGACTTCCGTGGGCTCGGTAAGCACACCCTCGCGGCACTGATCGTGGGCGTCGTTCTGGTTGTGATTTGCTATTTTTTCGTTGATCGGCAAGTGGCCTTCTTCGTTTACAATCGCGGCATCAACAAGATCACGATCTTCAAATGGCTGACCTACCCGCCACCGATCGTGCAAACGTGGTCGCCGGTTGTTCTAGCACTGCTCGCGTTTAAGCGATTCGTGGGTCCTTGGAAGAACTGGCAACATGTTTTATTTGTTGCCTGTGTGAGTCTGATTGTCGCTGATCAGTTTCGTTATTCAATCGGTGACGCAGCCGGTCGATATTGGCCGGAAACTTGGCACGATGACAATCCGTCGCTAATCGGCAACGGCACATACGGATTCCATCCGTTTCATGCCGACGACGACGAAGGAAGTTTTCCCTCGGGCCACGCCGCGCGGATTGCTGGCTTCCTGGGCGTATTCTGGCTCACTTTGCCGCGGTGGCGATGGCTGTATGGGTTTATCGCAGTGCCGATGCTTATCGCTCTCGTGGCGATGAATTACCACTTTGTCGGCGACGTAGTTGCCGGATGCATCGTGGGCGGGATAGTCGCGTCGTGGTCGGTTCAACTGAGCCAACTGCGAACTTCTCAATCCGCCACAATCGCGTCGTAGCTATCTGGCCGGCGATCGCGGAAGAACTGCCACACGTTGCGCACTTCGCGGATCGAGTCCAGATCCATGTCAGCCACGACGATGGCATCGCCCGAGCGGTCGGCTTGAGCAATAAATTGTCCGCGGGGATCGCAGAAGTAGCTTTGGCCATAGAATTCGCCGATGCGCCACGGCTCTTCAAACCCGGGCCGATTGATTGCTCCGACGAAGTATTGGTTCGCCACGGCATGGGCCGGTTGCTCGATCTTCCAGAGGTATTCGCTCAATCCCGCGACGGTCGCCGAGGGGTTGAACACGATCTCAGCGCCGTTGAGGCCCAGGCAGCGTGCCCCTTCGGGGAAGTGCCGATCGTAGCAAATATAGACGCCGATCTTACCTACCTTGGTGTCGAACACGGGGTAACCCATGTTGCCGGGGCGAAAATAAAACTTCTCCCAGAAGCCGGGATTGCAGTGGGGGATATGCATCTTGCGGAACTTGCCGAGATATTCGCCCGTGGAATCGATGACCGACGCCGTGTTGTAATAAACGCCGGTGAGGTCCTCCTCGTACATCGGCACGACGATGACCATCTTGTGCTTCTTGGCGAGCTCTTGCATGAGCTTCGTGGTGGGGCCGTCGGGTACACGTTCGGTCAGGTCATACCACTTGGGGTCTTGCTCGGCACAAAAATAGGGGCCGTAGAATAGCTCCTGCATGCAAACGACTTCGACTCCCTTGTCGGCGGCATCGGCCAAGAGCGCCACATGCTTGTCGATCATCGCTTGCTTGACTTTTTGAACTCCCGACGTGACCGGCTCACAAAGAGTGGCTTGAATCAACCCACCACGAACGATTCTCGGCATCGTATGCTCCTAAAAGCTAGGCCGCCAAAAAACTAAGGGGAACGCCGAAATGGCATCGGCACTATTTCAATGCGGGCCAATCACTAAGTAGTTGGCGCACTGTGGTAAACCACGACAACTTGGCTATGATAACTGGTTGGAATTGCTATGACTACTGCCAAGTTGTTTTGCGGATAATACTTTCGCAGTTCCGCGCGGAGCAAGCTCCGCTGCTAAAGTTTCAACACCATCATAAGGTTTCGCCATGGCTGCCACCGCCACTCCTGCTGTTTCGATTGTTCCGGTCCTCTCTGGCGGTCGTTGGTACAACAGTGCGTCCGCCGAAGGGGGCGATGTTTACAATCCCTCGACCGGCAAAGTGATCGCCCGCGTGCCGTTTTGCAGTGTCGACGAAACGGCCGAAGTTGTAGCAGCAGCTGCCGCGGCGCTTCCCGCGTGGAGCGAAACGCCTCCCGTGGAACGTGCCCGCATCATGTTCCGCTATCGCGATCTGGTCGCCGCGCACTTTGAAAAGTTTGCTGCCCTCGTGACGCGCGAACATGGCAAAACGCTCCCCGAAGCTCGGGCCGAAGTGCAGCGCGGCATGGAAATGATCGAATTCGCGTGCAGTGTCCCCACGATGCTGATGGGCGACACGCTCCCGAATATTGCTTCGAGCGTCGACGCCGAAACCAATCGCCATCCCGTCGGCGTGTGCGTCGGGATCACTCCGTACAACTTTCCGTTCATGGTGCCGCTGTGGATGTATCCCGTGGCCATCGCCTGTGGCAACACCTTTGTGTTGAAGCCCTCGGAAAAGGTGCCTTTGTCGTCTGTGCGTCTGGGCGAGCTGCTTGTCGAAGCGGGACTGCCCGATGGCGTGTTCAACATCGTCCACGGCAATAAGTCTTGTGTTGACGTGTTACTCACGCATCCCAAGGTGGCGGCGATTTCGTTTGTCGGTTCCACGGCCATTGCTAAATACATCTACGAAGTCGGCACAAAGAACGGCAAGCGGGTTCAAGCGGCTGGTGGTGCCAAGAATCATCTGATCATCATGCCCGATGCCGATCTCGATCAATCGGTGAAGGCCCTCTCGGCATCAGCTTTTGGCTGTGCAGGTCAACGCTGCATGGCGGGGAGCGTGGCGGTGGCCGTGGGCACGGCCGGCGATCCGCTTGTGGACGGGCTCGTTGATTACGCTGGCAAATTCCGGGTTGGCCCCACCGATGGGAATGAAAACGTCGACATGGGACCGTTGATTCGTCAGGATCATCTCAATCGCGTGGCTGGCTATTTGGAAGTCGCCGCGCAGGATGGTGCCCGAGTCGCTCTCGACGGTCGCCGCGAATTCGACAGCGCAGGTTTTCTGCTGGGTCCCAGCGTGATCGATCAAGTCGAACCTTCGATGCGCGTCGCGCAAGAAGAAATCTTTGGCCCGGTGCTCTCGGTGATTCGCGTGAACGATCTGGAAAGCGCCCTCGAAGTCGGCCGCCAATGTCCTTACGGCAACGGAGCATCGATCTTCACGTCGAGTGGCTATGCCGCGCGGGAGTTCAAGCGCCACTTCAACGCCGGCATGATCGGCATCAACGTCGGCGTGCCGGCCCCGATGGCTTGGTTCCCGTTCACGGGCTGGAATCAATCCTTCTTCGGCGACCTGCATATCCAGGGCACCGAAAGCGTGCACTTCTATACACGCCAAAAGATGACGCTCACCCGCTGGTTCGCCTCGGCGCAGGAATCACACCAAGACCCGGTGTGGAAGACGGGGCGGTAGAAAGTTAACCACTAAAGACACGAATTACACGAAATAGGAATAGCTTTCGCGTCATTCTGAGAGAGCTTCCAGCGACCGAAGAATCTTGATTGTCTCATCATAGATGCTGACAATCACCTTGATGCCACGCCCAAGGACTTTTGGCCAACGGCCTCGCTCACCGTAGCTTGGGGTATCACCCCAGGTCTGCGAGAACCATTAAAGATGTTTGGCTGAAAGCCATTTTCACCCTTATCGGCCATGTACGATGACTATGGACTTCGGCCAAACATGTTGTTGATTAACCTTATCTGGGGCGTTGCCCCAGGCTACGATGAGAATTGACTTTCAACCAGCGATCAAAACTCTCCACCGTTATGCCCATGCCTTCCGCGATCGCATCGATCGCAATACCAAAGATGTTTATTTGTGCCAAACATCGTTAACATTATCCGATTTGCCAAAAAGATCATCAACGTTTTGTTGGTTTAAAGGCATGGTTACAAGCTCGTCGTGATTTCTAAGCCCTAATCTTGGAGGGCGTTCGTCTGGTCTCAGCCCCACCGAATTCAGGTAAAGATAAAGTATGCGATTACCCTTCACAGTAAAGAAAATCCGTGTGCCAACAGTGATCGTTTTACTTCCTATTGGCCAAGTTGAATCGTAACCAAGTTTATCCAAATCGGTGACCTTGGATTTATGTTCCTCCAAATACTTAATGGTTATTTCTTTAAGTGATATCGGCTTTCCTTCTACGATTTCGATTACTACGTCTTCATACAAACCAATGTTCTTATCGAACGGTTGTTCCGGGGTTCCAATTTGCAGACTCCTGTACGTTGCAACCTGTCCACTTAAGTCAGCAGAAAGCCGAATATTCCCTTTCTCATAGTATCGAGAGTTTGGACTGCATCCGAGAATCATCACAATTAACCCCGCTGAGCAAAACATTTGCCGGGAGATTCGTTTGTGGGTCGATGAAATTGCTAGTTTTGAAGTCACGTGTTTACCTTCTTTGTCACACAAACCGCAAAAGCGCGTACTTCTTCTTCCCGCTCCGCAGCACCATCACTGTTTCGCTCGCCAGATAATCGGCCGTGAGCAGCGTGTCGATCTTTTCGATGCGGCGATTGTTGACGTAGGCGCCCCCCTGCTCGACCGCGCGGCGGGCGTCGCCTTTGCTTTTGGCGAGGCCGGCCTCGACGAGCGCGTTGACGATGTTAAGGTCGTTACCATCCAACCAGGAACGACTCAGCGTTTTGCTCGGCACGTCGGCGAAGATTTCGCCGAGCTGGTTGTCGTTCAAATCACTGATCTCGGCGCCGAAGAAAATCTCCGTGGCTTTTTGCGCTGTTTGGAGACCTTCGTCACCATGAACAAGGCGCGTGATTTCTTCGGCTAGGCGGCGTTGGCTGTCGCGTTTGTCGGGATGATTCGCGCGGGCAATGTCGAGCAGCTCGATCTCTTGATGCGAAAGCTCGGTGAGCAACCGCAAGCATTTGCCCGCGTCGGCATCGTCGACGTTAATCCAGTATTGATAGAACTGGTAGGGGCTGGTCCGATCGGGTGCCAGCCACACGGCACCACTCTCGGTTTTGCCCATCTTCGTGCCGTCAGACTTGGTCAACAGCGGCCAAGTCATCCCGTGAAGATGGACGCCGCGCATCCGGCGGGCGAGATCGATCCCGGCGGTGACGTTGCCCCATTGGTCGCTGCCACCGGCTTGGAGTTCGCAGCCATACTTGTCGCTCAGGTACACAAAGTCATAAGCCTGGAGCAGCATATAGCTGAACTCGGTGTAGCTCATGCCGCCGCTGCCGGCGTCTTCACCGCGGCCTAGGCGGCTTTTGACCGAGTCTTTGGCGAGCATCACATTCACGGGGAAGTTCTTGCCGATGTCGCGCAAGAAATCGAGGTAAGTCCAATTCCCCGTCCAGTCAAAATTGTTGACGAGCAAGGCGGATTGGCTCCCGGAATCGAAATCGAGGAAGCGCGCCATTTGCCGGCCGATGGCTTCGACGTTGGCTTGCAGGTCTTCTTTGGAAAGGAGATTACGCTCGTCGCTCTTGCCGCTGGGGTCGCCGATCATGCCGGTCGCGCCACCCACCACGGCGATGGGGCGATGCCCAGCCTGTTGGAAACGCCGCAGCATGATGAGCCCCATCATGTGCCCGACATGCAAACTGGCCGCCGTGGGATCGAACCCGGCATAAAGGGTGCGCGGCTTCTCGGCAAGCCAAGCCTCCATGCCATCATCGTTAGTGGTTTGATGAACGAGGCCACGCCATTGGAGATCGGAGAAAAAATTCATTGCGGATTGCGGAGTTGGGATTGCGGAGTGATGAATGTCATCCCGAGAGAGCCTAGGCGACCGAGGGATCTGGCATGCAGCACGAACACGCTTGGCTAAACGTGCTCAGATTGCGGCCAGATTCTTCAGTCGCCTAGGCTCCCTCAGAATGACTCAATATCTTAATTCCGAAATCCGCATTCCGAAATCCGAAATCAAACTATCTCCAGATATCGTCACCAGCAAAGGGATTCGCAAAACCGTCGAGCTTTGGCTTGGGGAGAACCTTGAGCACTTGCTCGGCCAGCTTGAGATCGTCGCGGGTCGTGATTTTAAGATTCAGCGGTGACCCCTCGACCACGGTAACCGGATGTCCCAACTGCTCGACGAGCATGGCGTCGTCGGTGACGTTCTTTCCCGCCCGGGCGGCGTAGGCCTTCAGCAATAAGTCACGGCGAAACACCTGTGGGGTTTGAGCTTGCCAGATCGCTTCCCGGCTCACAGTCTCGATGATCTTCCCTTGAGAGACCTTTTTGAGCGTTGCAGGTTCGGGGACGGCCAGAATCGCCGCACCATCTTTCTCCGCCGCGGCAAAAACTTCGTCGATCCATTTCTCAACGAGACAGGGCCGGGCGGCATCGTGAATGGCCACCAAGTCGATGTCGCTTTTCACCTTGGCCAGGGCGTTTTCCACCGAGTCAGCCCGTTCGTGTCCTCCCTTACAGACCTCGATTCCCATGATCGCGATGTTCGCGCCGAACTTGCGATTGAACTCTTCTTGGTCCTCGGGCGAGATCACCACGATCACTTGCTTCACATCGCTGCGATTGAGAAATTTCTCCGCCGAGTGGAGCCACACGGCTCGCCCTGCCAAGGGGGCGAAAGGCTTTTTGTAGTTCTGATCGCGGAACCGGCGGCTGGCCCCGGCGGCTGGCATAATGACGGCGATTTTGGGCATAGGTAGGACTGTGGACTTTGGACTGTCGTCAGTGGACTGTGGCGAATTGTTATTCCGAGGGGAGTTCTGCGACCCGAGGAATCTGGCTTCAATCGTAACACGCAATCAAGGCGTACTCAGATGGAAGCCAGATCCCTCGGTCGGCAAGCCTCCCTCGGGATGACGAGAATGCCATCCTACCAAATCCCAATTCCCTTTGCCTTAAGCCATTCCCTTGCTTGCACTTCGTGCGAATAATTCCGTTTGTGACGACCGGCTAACAATTCTTCGGCTGTTGTATCGGGGCAACGTGGGTTCGTGCCGTGGGTTGAGTTTTCTCATCACCACGGCGACGAGCAAGGACTCGTGGAACGAAGCGGCTCGCGCGCAAACTGCTATCGGGAACAGAGTTAGGCATCAACGCGGCGCATTCTCTCGGCCAGCGGCATGGGCTCTGCAATCCACGGTTCAGCACTCATCCAATCACGAGCACCCGAGGAAGCAGCCGTGGCCTACAACTCTCGTACGAATTCAGGAACTTCTCCCAAGAAACCTCTTAACGGCTCGGCCAACGGATCGGCCAAAACCAGTGGTGCTCCTCGCAAACCGGCTAACACCGACAATTTTGAAAACGAAATCGACGACGAGGCCTTCGATGATTTCGCTCCGGCCGAAGAAGTCGAAACCGATGACGAAGGTGCGATCGACGATCCCGTGCGGATGTATCTAATGCAGATGGGTGAAATTCCCATGCTGAGCCGCGAGCATGAAGTTTCTTCGGCCAAGCGGATTGAGCTGACCCGCACCCGCTTCCGCCGCGCACTGTTGTGCAACGACTTCATGCTTCACGGTGCGGCCGAGTTGCTGCAAAAAGTGTTCGAAGGCTCGCTGCGTCTGGATCGTACGATTGAAATCTCGGTGACCAACACAACCGAAAAGAAGCGAATCCTCAAGCGGATCGGACCGAATCTGGTGACGGTTCGCCACTTGCTCGCTCAAAATCAGGCGGACTACCGTCTGGCCGTCAGCCGTCGGGCGACCCGTGAAGAAAAGCGTGCCGCCTGGCGTCGGTTGATTACCCGCCGCAACAAGGCCGTCCGATTGGTCGAAGAGCTGAATATTCGTTTGCAGCGTTTGATGCCGCTCTGGGATCAGTTGAAGGAAATTAGCAAGCGGATGACCTCGATCAAGGACCAACTCAAGAAGCCGGAAGAGCTGCTCCATTCGGTTCTGCACCGCGAGTTCACCGAAGAGTTGCGTTATCTGATGCGGATTTCGTTGGAAACGCCGCAAACTTTGTCTCGTTTGGTTAAACGCACCGAAGGTCACAAGGTGCAATACGATGCCGCCAAGCGTGAGCTTTCCGCCGCCAACCTGCGGCTCGTGGTGTCGATTGCAAAGCGTTATCGCAACCGCGGCATGAGCTTTCTGGATCTCATCCAAGAAGGCAACACCGGCTTGATGCGGGCCGTTGATAAGTTTGAGCATGCCCGTGGTTACAAATTCTCGACGTATGCCACATGGTGGATTCGCCAAGCGATCACCCGTGCCATCGCCGATCAAAGCCGCACGATTCGTTTGCCGGTTCACATGATCGACACGATGAGCAAGATTCGCACGGTCACCGCAGCGTTTGTCCAAGATTTCGGCCGCGAGCCAAACCCCGAGGAAATCGCCGAACGTGCCGGTCTCTCGTTGGAAGATGCCCGCTGTGTTCACAAGATGACTCGTCATCCGCTGTCGCTCGACCAACCGGTGGGCGATCACGAAGACAACTACTTTGGCGAATTCCTCGAAGAGCAACGCGACGACGATCCGCTGTACGATTCGAACTTGGAAGCTTTGAAGCTGAAGCTCGAAGAAGTGATGACCGATCTTTCGCACCGTGAACGCGAAATCCTGCGTTTGCGTTACGGTCTGGCCGATGGCTACACCTACACGCTCGAAGAAGTCGGCAAGATTTTCTCGGTGACTCGTGAACGGGTGCGGCAGATCGAATCGAAGGCCGTTCGCAAGTTGCAATCGCCTTATCGCAGCCGATCGTTGACGGGATTTCTCGATGGCGTCGAGCCAGCTCCGGTCGAAGCCAATTAGTTCTCGCTTATCTCCTGTCGTGGGGATGCGTCGGAAATTCTCCCGCCGGCGCATCCTCACTGGCTTTGAGCTTTGGAACTGCTCAGTTAAGCGAGAAGCATTCGATTTCGAGCCGCATCAATTCTTCGCTCACCGATGCGGCCGAGTTGGGCCGACGGAGCGGGTCTTTCGACAGCAGACGATGGACCAAGGAAGCCACCGGCTTTGGTAATCGAGGCGACATATCACGCACGCACACCGGTTTGCTTTCGCGGTGCATGCGGACGAGCTCATCAGGCGATTTCGCGGCAAACGGCAAGTGGCCAGTGAGCATTTCGTAGAGCGTCACCCCCAAGCTATAGAGATCGCTGGTGACGTCCACGGAGAGGCTGGAAGTCACGGCTTCGGGGGCAATGTAGTTGAGCGTGCCGGTGATGGGTCGCGACGACCAATGACGAGCCTCGCTGATCGCATAAGCAAAGCCCAGGTCAATCAACGTGGCATGGCCCTCGGCCGAGACCAGGATATTGTTGGGTTTGACGTCGGAGTGAATCATCTTCACTGACTCGTGCAGCGCCGACAAAGCTTCGGCCACTTGGCGGGCGATCCACAAGCTCATCGGCAGCGGCAAGCGCGTGCCTTGCTTGAGGATCGTAGCCAGCGAGCAGCCAGCGAGTTTCGGCGTCACGAAATAAAACGGCGCTTGTTGGACGTTGGCCGACAGGACGGGCAGCAAATGCGGGTGCGAAAGTTGCCGGCCAATCCAAACTGCCCGCCGCTGCATTTCAATGGCTTGCGGATCGCGCCACCATTCTTTGCGCAGGGCCTTCACCACGTAGTTGGCGGATTGGTTTGACGGCGCGTCGGCAGGGCGAGCCGAGTAAACGCGGGCCAATTCGCTTTCACTCAACAATCGCACCAACTGCCACGGGCCCATGCGGCCCACGGCGGATTGTGAAGTTGAAGCGTCGGTCGCGGCAAAATTGGCAGTAACAGGAGATGAGGTTTCAGCAGTAGCCATACAAAGTTGCAGGTCTCGTGAAAAGGTTTGAGCGCAGAGGAAGCGCAAGTTCTTAGCTGCTCCATACGCGCACTTTGGGTTCGGCAAGGCTAAGAAGCTGGGTCAGCTGGGCTTGAGCCGCCGAAGATGCTGGGTCTAAATCTTCCATCGGCCAGACGGACCCACCGACTCGACGAACAGTGCTTGAACTTGGGCAGACAAAATTTATGGCTGAGAATTTGGCCAAGCCGCGTGAGATGTAACGTCACGAACCGACGTATTTTGCCAGCACCGTGCGGGCAACAGCCTCATCCTCGGTGCCGCCGACGATGGCGCGGCCATCAGCAAACACGGTGATCAGGAAGTCATCGATCGCTAGCCGCAAGAGATAGTTGTTGGCTGTCACGGTTCCAACCGATCGAAGCTTCTCTGCTAGCACAGCAAGATTGAGGGTGTTTGATTCGGCAGGGGAAATCTGAACCGAATTTCGCCCACAGAGTTTTGTCACGGCCGAACCACGCTCGCCAGCGAGCCAGGGAAATTGCCGCTGGCCGCAGGTGGGGCAATCTGGCCGACGGCTGGACTGCATGTTGATTGAGCGTACCTGGTTGTTCCACAAATCGAACACGGTCAGTTGCGAATTCACGGCACCGGCGTTACCGCTGCACAACTTGATCGCTTCCATGGCCTGATAGGCGGCCACCACCGAAACAATCGGCGCTAGCACTCCGGCCGTTTCGCAGGTGGGCATGCTCGCCGCTGGGGGTGGCTCCGGTAAAAAGCAACTCAGGCAGCATGACTTTCCGGGTTGTATCGCCATGGTTTGCCCTTCAGCACCGACGCAGCCGGCAAAGACCCACGGCAAGTTATTGGCCACAGCGAAATCGTTGATCAGATAGCGTGTTTCAAAATTGTCGGTGCCATCGACGATCACATGCACGTCGCCAGCAAGTCGCTGAATATTCGTGGGATTGACATCGGCGACAATGGGTTCAATCTGAACCGAGGAATTCACCGCGGCGAGGCGGTTGGCACCGGCGACCGCCTTGGGAAGCTGTGCCTCGGCATCGGCTTCGGTAAACAAAACTTGCCGATGGAGATTGTCGCGTTCCACGAAATCGCGGTCGACGAGCCGCACGAACCCAACGCCAGCGCGGACGAGCAAATCGGCACTCACACAGCCGAGCGCGCCGCAACCAACCACGAGCACGCGGGCGTTGCGCAAATGGCGTTGTCCCTCTTCACCGAAAGGGGCGAAGCGTGTTTGACGGCGATAGCGATCAATTGGCTTGCTCATAGCTCTATCACACAAAGTAACCAGCTAAATCGAACTCGGGTGCCAACTCTGCTTGTAAGCGATCGCAGCCGGCGCGTGCCGTGGGGATTTCGCTTGCTATGTTCCTGCAAATAGCGATTACCGGTTTAGCGCAGGTGGCTAACCAAGCGGGGGGCCGGTCGCCGGGATCGAGTTCGATGGCAAACGCATCACACACGACATCGGATTGCGGGTCGCTGGGTGTCACGCTGGCCACGACATAAGACTCGCGTGGGCGTGTCCAAGAATTGTCGCGAAGTTGCTCCACTGTGACCAGTTGCAGCATCACCGCCGGATAGAAGTCGCAATTCTCAAACTCAGCTGCTTCACGCAAGTCAACAATCAAAGGTACGCCGGATCGACTCGCTTCGCTGCATAATCCCTCATCGACGCCCTGCACAATGAGTGCCGTCTCGAACTTGCGTGCCAGTCGCAAGTCTTCTTCGCTCGGGTAGTCGCAGCGCAAACCACGCAAAACAGTTCTTTTGCCCTCGAGAAGAAAGTTCTTTCCTTCGCAATAAAACCGCTTGAACCCGATGGGAACGATTTCCTCGTACGTCTCACCATTTTGAAGCTTGAGCGTTAGCCGCGTGTCGTACCAAAACGGCAACCGCGGTGTCCAGTAGCACGGTTCCGTTACCGCTGTGCTTGATGAGCATGCGTTCTCCATGGGCCGCAACGGAAAATCTGCGGTCAAAGTTTTAGCAAACTGCGAGAACGGGCCGCGCACGAATCCCGTTATCTCTACAATTCCTGATTCCGCGTTTGCCAAAAAAGTAAGCTGAGCACGATGCTCAGAACGTTCACCCACGACCAGGGATAGTTTGTCGTTCATGATCAGCCCGCCGCCAATGCTTTGGCAGTTTTCTTGAGTTCCCGGGCGAGAAATTTGCCCGTCACCGACGCGGAGTTGGCAGCAAGTTGTTCGGGGGTCCCCATCGCCACGACGCGGCCTCCTTCGTCGGCAGCGCCCGGGCCGAGGTCGATGATCCAATCCGCCGCCTGCATGATCAGCAGGTTGTGATCGACCACGACCAAGGAATGCCCCATATCGACGAGCGAATCGAAACAATCCAAAAGTTGCAACACGTCGGAATAATGGAGCCCCGTCGTCGGCTCGTCGAGAACGAATAGTGTGCGACCGCGGCGCTCGGCAGAGATATACGTTGCCATTTTCAGGCGCTGGGCTTCACCACCGGAAAGCGTGTTGGCCGGTTGGCCCAAGCGGAGATAATCGAGCCCAACATCCATCAGGCATTTGAGCTTGGCGAGGATCTTACGATGCCCGCGGAAGAACGTGAATGCCTCGCGCACGGAGAGATTCAACACTTCGGCAATGTTGTAACCACGATACTTCACATCGAGTACCTCGCGACGAAAACGCTGGCCGTGGCACTCGGGGCATTTCATATACACGTCGGCCATCAGCCGCATGTCGATCTGCAAAAAGCCATCGCCCTGGCAGGCTTCGCAGCGTCCCCCTTCGACATTAAAACTAAAGTGGCTGGCCTTGAATCCGCGCGATTGCGCTTCGGTGCTTTCGGCAAAGAGCGCGCGGATCGGGTCGAAGGCCTTAACATAAGTCACCGGATTCGACCGCGGCGTGCGGCCAATAGGGCTTTGATCGATCAAGACTGCGTCTTCAATCTGATGCACACCTTTGATTTCAGTGAATGGCTCAGGCCGTTCGACTTCTTGGCGCAGGCGTTGAGCTACGGCTGGAAACAAAGTTTGCTGCACGAGCGTACTCTTCCCCGCGCCGCTCACACCGGTCACGACACAGAGCGTCGAGAGCGGGAAATCCACCGAGACATCTTGCAAATTGTTACCGCTGGCAACTTCCAAACGAATCACGCCATGTTCGAGCGGCCGCCGTGCCGCGCGTTTGCCGATTGTCCGCCGACCCGAAAGCCAATCTCCCGTGCGACTGTCGCGACTTTCAACCATTTCGGCGGGCGTGCCTTGGAAGACCACCTTGCCGCCGAATTCCCCCGCACCGGGCCCGAGTTCGACAACTTGATCCGCCGCTTGCAGAACCGCGCCCTCATGTTCGATGACGGCGACCGTGTTACCCCGGTCGCGAAGTTCGCGAATCGAGCTCACCAACTGCGGCACATCGGCCGGGTGCAAACCAACACACGGTTCGTCGAGAACATACAACATGCCGACGAGATTGGAGCCCAACGCCGATGTGAGTGAAACACGCTGAGATTCGCCGCCACTCAAAGTGCGCAAGGGCCGTTCGAGGGATAAGTGCCCCACGCCCACACGGTCGAGATATTTCAACCGGTTCACAACTTGATCGAGCAGTAAGCGGCCCACTTGCTGCTGCCACGGCGTGAGATCAAGCTGAGCGAACCAGTTGAGCGCTTCGCGAATCTTGAGCCGTGATAGTTCAGCGATGTTGGCCCCGCCGATCCGCACGGCCAGCGCAGCCTGATTGAGCCGTGCCCCGCCGCACTCTTTGCACGGATAATAACTCCGCCAGCGGCTCAAGAACACGCGGAGGTGCATTTTGTATTTCCGCCGCTCAAGCCAATTGAAAAAGCCCGTGAGCCCTCCAAACTTTTTCTCAGGCACGCCATCGCGAACAATCGCCAAATGACCGGGCGTAAGTTCGCGAAACGGAATATCGACCGGCAAATTGTATTCTTTGGCGAGTGCCAACAATTCTTTCAGCTCATGCTCATAAGCAGGCGTGTTCCAAGGAGCAATCGCTCCGTCGCGTAGGCTTTTGTTGGGGTCGGGAACCACGCGATCCATATCGATGTCGATCACATTGCCAAAACCTTCACACGCCGGGCAAGCCCCCAGCGGATTGTTGAAGTTCAATAGCTGCGGTTCGGGCGTGGGGTAATCGATCTTGCATGTTTCGCAACGGAAGAACTGGCTGAAGCGCCGACGGAGCCATGGTTGCCCTTCGATATCAACGTGCTTACCCAAACCCTCGGGCAAAACTTCGGGATCGCGGGCATCAATCCAAACGAGCGACGTGCCGCGACCCGCTTCTTGGGCAGCTTCGAGCGAATCGCGCAGGCGTGTCATGCCCTCGCCGCCAGCGGTGAGTCGATCGAGCACCACCTTCACCGATTCGCGCTCGGCGAGTTCCGCAACAGCCGCGGGGCCAAGTTCGACAAACTTTCCATTGAGAACGACTCGGCGATAACCAAGCGCCACCAAATCGGCGACCCACACTTCCGTCGGCCGTTGCTGGCCGCGATGAGAGATAAACCCAACCATCATGCGCGTGCCGTCGGGAAGCTGCGACAATTTGTCCGTCGCGGATTCTGCCGAATCTTGGCTGACCTTTTGGCCACACGTGTGACAGATCACTTCCCCCACGCGAGCGAACAGCAATTGCAGATGCTCGTTGATTTGCGTGGTGCTCCCCACGGTCGCGCGGCTGGAACGGCTGACGTTCTTGCGCGTGACGGCAATCGACGGGGGAATTCCTTCGATGCTCTCCGCGGCGGGCTTGTCGAGTTGTTCGAGAAATTGCCGCGTGTACGTAGAAAAGCTTTCGATATAGCGGCGTTGTCCCTCGGCGTAGAGCGTGTCGAGGGCAAGGCTCGTCTTGCCGCTACCGCTCACGCCACAGAAAGCGATCAACTGCCGATGGGGCAGATCGAGATCGATTTTCTGCAGATTGTTGACGGCAACGCCGCGCAAGGAAATGGTGGACTGCTTCACGGCGGCCTATCCAGCAAGGGCTCGTGGGTTCTGGGAAACCCCTTATCTTAGCGGAGAAAGCCCGCGATTGCACTACCCATGCCGTCACGCCACGGCTGCGATATAATCGCTTGTCTCACTAACTAACCCTTTCCAATGCAGGCCGACATTGTCTCTCAAAAAGTGGAAAAACCCGTTTTACACGCTGCTTATCCCCGTTGGGATGGCGTTTGTGGTCACGGTGTTTGCCTATGGTTACATGGCATTCGTGGAAGTGAATGCCACGAATCCGGAGGTGCGCGAGCAAACGAAACAGCCATTGTTCACATGGCTCAACAAGCACGGCACACGCGTAATCCTATGGGAGTTGGGCGTGATGGGCGTGTTGACAGTGGGGGCGATCGCGACGGACAGTTGGTGGATGAGTGAAGCACCACCGAGCAATAAAGAAATTAAGGATCAATAGCATGAAACTGAAACGTGCGAGCGATGTCCCGCAAAAGCCTGTGGAGATGGAAGGGGCCGCGGGCTGCAAGGTGCAAATCCTTGTGGGGAACGAAGAGCAAGCCCCTAATTTTGTCATGCGGCAATTTGAGGTCGCACCGGGCGGACACACACCACGGCATTTCCACAACTACGAACATGAAATCTATGTCGTCGAAGGAAGCGGTGTGATCGTCGACGGCGATAAGGAATTGCCATTGAACCAAGGAGATGTCGTGTTTGTCGCCCCCGACGACGTGCATCAATTCAAGAACACGGGCGATGCGCCGCTCAAGTTTTTGTGCCTGATCCCCAATTCTGCGACGGGGAAGAATGTGACGGTGGTTCCCGAGTGTGGGCTTGAAGATTGAGTAAGAATATTGCTAGCCGCAGGCGGTAGCCTACGGTTGAACTTTCTCACCGTAGGCTACCGCCTGCGGCTATAACAAATATGAGTAATGCTCGAACGGAAATCGAACAGCTGCGCGAGGAAATTCGCACACACGATGAGCGTTACTACGTCGATGCGAAACCGACGATTTCGGATCTCGATTACGACCGCTTGATGGAGCGGCTCAAGCAGCTTGAAGCCGAGCATCCTGATTTGGTCACGACGGATAGTCCCACGCGACGGGTTGGTGGGCGGCCGGTCGAATATCTCACGCAAGTGCGGCATCTCGTGCCGATGATGTCGATCGACAACACGTACAGCTTGGAAGAGTTGCGCAAATATGGAGAACGAACCGCTAAGCTGCTTCCTGGTGAAGAGATCGAATGGGTCGTAGAGTTGAAGATCGATGGCGTGGCGATGTCGCTCATCTATGAGAATGGCGAACTGATCCGCGGGGTCACACGGGGCGACGGCACCACGGGTGATGACGTGACGCATAATATCCGCACGGTGGTCGACGTGCCGCTGCGACTCAAGGGAAAAAGTTTTCCGCCCTTGGTCGAAGTACGCGGCGAGATTTACATGACCAATGCCGAGTTGACGCGACTCAACGCTCAGCGGCAGGAGCAAGGGCTCGAAGCCTACGCCAACACTCGCAACACTGCGGCAGGCAGCATCAAACTTTTAGACCCGCGCATTTGTGCGCAGCGTCGTTTGCGACTTTTCAGCCACGGTGTGGGCAAAGTCGATGGCCTCACCGCCAAAACTCATATGGAGTTCCTCAAGCAACTCGGCCAATGGGGTTTGCCGTTGACGCCTCACGTCGAGGTCTTTCCCAACCTGGAAGCGGCGATCACGCACTGCGAAAGTTTGATCGAGCGGCTTCACGAGTTGGAATTTGAAGTCGATGGCCTTGTGCTCAAAGTCAACAATTTTGAGCAGCGTGAACGGCTGGGGGCGACCAGCAAAAGCCCGCGCTGGCTGATCGCCTACAAATTTGAAAAGTACGAAGCCGCCACAAAGCTCAACGAAATTCGCGTGCAAGTTGGCAAGACGGGCACAATCACGCCCGTCGCCGAACTTGAACCGGTTGAGTTAGCCAACACGACGGTTAGCCGCGCGAGTTTGCACAATGCCGAGGAAATTGAGCGCAAGGATATCCGCGTCGGCGATACGGTCATCGTGGAAAAAGCGGGGAAAGTGATTCCTCACATCGTTCGCGTGGAAACACATCTGCGTCCCGAGGGAGCGAAGCCATTCAAGTTCCCCACCAAGTGCCCTGAATGTGGCACCGCGGTCGAGAAGGACGAAGGGGGCGTTTATATTCGCTGCCCGAATCACACGTGCCCCGCTCAATTGCGCGAACGCTTGCGGTATTTTGCCAGCCGCTCGGCGATGGATATCGAAGGCCTTGGGGACAAGCTTGTCGATCAGTTAGTTTCGGCAGGGCTCGTCAAAGAGTTTGCCGATCTCTATGAACTCACGGTCGAGCAGCTCGCCAATCTCGAACGGATGGGGAAGAAATCGGCACAGAATGTCGTCGAAGCGATCGAGCAAAGTAAATCACGGGGCCTCGCGCGGTTGTTGAATGCCCTGACAATCCGCCACGTGGGAACACGAGTTGCAACGATCCTGGCCGATCATTTTCAAACGATGTCCAATCTGCAAGCTGCCACTGAAGAACAGCTCAGCGAAATCAACGAAATTGGTCCGATCATCGCGGCGAGTGTGCATCACTTTCTTCAGAGCGAACATGGCTTAACGACCATTGAAAGCCTAGCCAAAGCTGGTCTCGATATGGGAAGCATGCGTGAAGTTTCGCTGCCAGCAGAAGAGCAACTCTTCGCTGGGAAGACGGTCGTTGTGACGGGCAAACTTGAGAAATACACACGCGACGAAATTCATGCGCTCGTGGAACGCCTCGGTGGCCGCGCGGCGGGGAGCGTTTCCAAAAACACCGACTATCTAGTGACTGGCGAAAGTGCCGGTAGCAAGTTGGAAAAAGCAAGCAGCCTGGGCGTAAAAGTGATTAGCGAGGCCCAGTTTCAAGAAATGGTCGGCGAGAAATAGGCTGCAATTTCCAGCCGCAATTTGATTGCCACGAAAGGCACGAAAAGTCACAAAAATGGAGATTGAATATCTTGTGTTTTTTTCGCGTTTCTTGTGGCCATTGAACAGGCAACGACTACTCAATACGCTGTAGCGCCTCGCGAACTTCTGTCGGCACTTTGAGGCCAAGTTGTTCTGCTCTGAAAATCAACTCCTTGGCGGAAGCCTGTTCTCCTTTTTGCAATAACAGCAATCCCAAGTTGTAATTGAGTTCCCTCGAATCGGGAGATTGTTTGAGTGCGGCGCGATAAACTTTTTCGGCTTCCTCGATCATACCCAATTGAAAAAGCAACCCGCCGAAGTTGGCGCTCACGGTGGGGTCGGAGGGACGAAGATCAAGTGCTTTCTGATAGGCTTCTAGAGCCGCATCGGCTTCGCCCAACGTGTAATACGTGTTCGCCAACTGGAACTGTGCGCCGAAGTGCTTGGAATCGAGTTTGAGGGCCTTTGCCAAGGTCACCAAGGCTTGCGGATATTGACCTAGCTGAAATTGAGCGAGCCCTAGTTGATACTGAGCTTCCGCGGAATTTGGCCGCAGAAGCACTGCTTGATTGAGTGGAGCGAGCGCCTGATCAGGTTCGCCAGCCGCGTTGAGCGAAGCTCCCAGGGCCACGAGCACCCGCCAATCGTTGGCATTCGCCGCTGCTAGAAAACTTGCCAACTCGACCGCCTTGTGATGATCTCCCTGGCGGTTGAGTAGCATGATCTTGCCGAGCTCGCCGCTCAGGGATAACGCGAATTTTTGGCTGATTTGCTGATAAAGCTCTGCTGCATCGTTCGTGCGATTTTGATTCAAGTAGAATTCTGCTAGTTGCTCGTAAGCTTCCGACTGGTTGGGGCCAAGCTCGACAGCCAATCGCAATTCCTGTTCAGCTCGTTCTGTGTTTCCTAACCGTTCAAGCACCATGCCCAAGTCGCAGTGATGGGTCCACTGATCGGGGGCAATCGCGACGGCTTCCTCAAATTGCTGCTGGGCATCCTGCAATCGTCCGCTCATAAGATAGGCCAAGCCCAAGTCAGCATGGGCGGTGTGCGAACTCTCGCGGTGCTGCAGTGCCTTCTCGGCAAACACGACGGCCGTTTTCGCATCGCCCCGAGAGAGCGCATCGCGACTGAGCATCGCGTGGCATTCCGGCAGATTGGGCGTCAACGCTGCCAAGGCCGCCAAACGGCGGACGTCATTAGGGCCCGTTTCGCGCAAGCGGCGTTTCTCGGCAATGAGCAATCCTGCCACAATCGCCAACAGCACGGCCCATTTCGCGGCATGAACGAGCCCCGAGACGCCGATCATAGCCGGTGCCGTATCGAGCGGCTTATCAACGAGATTGTCTTGCGTTTTGCGTTCGCTCACTTTCCAGATGAAGCCATCAAAATAGAAATGCAAGAACGAAGATGTCACAAACAGAGCAACGAGCCATTGATAAGCGTTCTCGTTGGAGCCACTGAATATGTATGCGTTGGCATCAACAGTAAAGAAACGGATCGAGCTGTAAGCCCCAATTGCAGCCAGATACAATCCGAGCATCGTCCAGCGGTCGCTGAATAAGAAGCCGAGCGGTCCAAACTTTTCTCCCGCACGATTGAACAAGCGCCGATTGTAGATCCAGACAATCGCGTAGTATTGCACCGCGTGGAAAATCTCGAACATCGCGATACCGATCAACACGTTCACCGAAAGTCGTCCGGTGTACCAATAGAACCAGCCCGTGATGCCAATCAATAACAGCTTGATCCAGCTGACCGGCATGCCTGCGCGTGTTTGCCGCACGAGGTTGATGCAGTAAGCAGTAAACACAATCGCTGCAATCGCTGCGACGCCCACCCGCGTCCACTTCAGCCAATCGGGGCCAACGATGGGTAAACCGGATTGCCACATCGCGTTGGCAATACCAAACACGCGAGCATCACTGAATACCACTCCCGAGATGAAGACGATCAGACACAGCCAATGATCGAGTCGAGCCGACCAACGATCGTGCACGCCGCGTTTGACGTCGTAGATCCGCATGAAGCCATACGTCTGCATGAGCCCATGCCAAGTGCCCCAAATCAGCAGGACGAGTTCCAGTCCATGAAGATGCTTCCAGGGAAGTCCCAGGTCTTCAGCGAGCCACGTGGGTGGCGAAAATAACAGGGCGATGGCGAATATCAACGGCGGCACAAGCAGGAATCGCCACGGGTAGCGCCAAAACAGTTCGCGGTCGCCATAGGCCCGCATGAAGCCTGGCAGATGATGCCCCAGCGATGCAAAGGAAATCACCGCAAGCGACACTTGCTCGGGGGTGAGCACCTGGCGTACGAGAATCAGCACCACCGGCACAATCAGTAGCGGCGTAATAACTACGTACGACATGTCCCACCAAGGCGAGACAATCCAGCCTTGGGAACGGACGGGGGTCGAGGAAGTCGTGGCGGCGGCGGACACAGGTTGCGGGTTCACCCAGGATCGTAGCGGGGTTGTCGGCTGAAATAAAGTATTGCACTCTCGCCCGGCCTGGATGAGCCACAGATGCGAAAACCTGCGGGAATCTCGCAGAAAAGCGGTGGGTTAGGGTTGGAAATAGGCCCACTGGGTTCGACACCACCGATTCTGCCTGGATTGCCTGTTTTTCTTGGATTTTCATGCCGTGCAGTTTATGCTGGAGGGATAGCTGGCTGGGCCCGCCTCGTAAGAGCTGGGCTAGCTTGTCAGAGTCATTGTCATTTGAAGAGGCTAGAAACCCATGACGTTTTTTCGATCAATAAGTTGGCACTCGACATTCGCGCTCGCGGTCCTGGCTTGCGCTGCACTGGGCTCATCAGCTCATGCCGAGGACACTGCTACAGATAAGCAACCAGTCGACGTGTTTGACGCGATCGACCAAGGCTTGGTCGATGTAAAATTCATGGCCCGAAACAGTCAAAGTGGCCGGCTGTTCGTCACGAATAAAACCTCCCAGCCGGTCGACCTGATCATTCCCGACGCCTTTGCCGGAGTTCCCGTGCTGCACCAATTCGGTGGCGGCGGTGGTGGCATGGGCGGCGGTGGTATGGGTGGTGGCGGTGGCCAAC
>NZ_JBGSQY010000059.1:0-11100 GCF_041737835.1 Bythopirellula sp.
GTCTGCTCACAGAATCGGTCCTGCTCGCCCAGGTCGAGCGGATGCTCAAGTCGCCCAAGCGGATATCGATCTCCGAGAACTTTGCCGGCCAATGGCTCGGGTTTGATGAGTTGCGGACTCAGAAAGTGTTTTATCAAGATGAACGCTGGAATCGCGGCATCTATGACGAGCTCTTGTATTTCTTTGATGAACTGGTGAAGTCGGATCTTAGCGTTCTGAACATCGTCGATTCTGATTGGGTCTACCAGAGCGAATACACAAAAGTCAAGGTTCCTGGTCAGCCGCAGACTTTTCCAGCGAAACACGGAGACATCTTCGTGGCTAGGCGGCAAAGACCAGCAGGACTTCTGGAGCAGTTTTATAAACCTCCTGTTCTTATCAAGGTTAAGAGCGATGAGCGCGGCGGCATCATCACTTCTGTCGGTATTTTGCGTCTGACTTCGCCGCCGGAGAATACCAATCCGATTCGGCGCGGCGTCTGGCTGCTCGACAAGATCATCGGCCGTCAGTTGCACCCGCCGGAGAATGTCCCCCCGCTGAGTGATAGCGAGAAGATCGATGGGAAACAATTGGTGGATGTGGCGGATATCCTCAAAGCTCACACCAGCAAAGCGGTTTGTGTCCGTTGCCACAAAGAAATCGACCCGCTCGGCTTGGGTCTCGAGAAGTATGACATGTTCGGGGTTTGGCGCGAGTCATACAAGAATAAGCGGCCGATCCAGGCAGAGGGTATATTTCCAAACGGCGAAACATTCGACAACCCGAAGCAGATGAAGTCCATTCTGCTGGATAAATACCGTGAACCGATCGCCAAGAATATCGTGGAAAAAATGTTCGCGTACGCTCTCGGCCGCAAACTCAAACCATACGACCGGCCGGCTGTGGACCAGATTCTTCGTGCGTTTGAGAACGATGATTATCGTATGAATACGTTGATTGTGCAGATCGTCAAGAGCAAGCCGTTTCAGTACAGGCAAAATCCCCATGAAAAGTAAGTCCTACTTGATCCCCAGACGATCATTTCTCACAGGCTGCGGAGTCACTCTCGCTCTGCCTATGCTGGAGATCATGTCGCCTGCGCTGTCATATGCAAAGGCGGCCAATGCCGAAAGCGACAAGGCGAATCTGCGGCTGTGCGTCCTCCTCAAAGGTGGCGGGGTCAACCCCACTTCATGGGACATCACCGGTTCCTCTGAAACCGACTTTGAACTTTCGAAATTGCTGAAGCCCTTGGAGAAAAACAAAAACGACATTGTCGTGCTCCGCAATCTCGACGCGGACCTGCTCGCTGGCGGCGGGCATGAAAACTCGGTGATGTATTTTATGACTGGTCAGCCTCGCAAGTCGCGACTTGTGCAAAACCAGTCGTTTGACCAGGTCATCGCAGACCATGTCGGATCAAAGACGCCCCTCAAGTCGCTGCAGTTGCGCAGCGATCCGTATCTGGATGCCAATGACCCCTCCGAGAATTTTCTCTCTTACGACAGCTCCGGCAATGCACTCCCGGTCGAAGACAATCCTGAACTCGTCTTCAACAAACTCTTCAAAGGCTTCAATAACGCCGGCCATCGAAAGTCGATCGCCAGTGTACTGGATGAGGTCAAGGGCAGCTATCAATCGCTGGTGTTCAAGGCCAGCAACCAAGACAAGCAGGTGCTCGACCAGTATCTACAGTCGGTCCGCGAAATCGAGAAAGACATCGAACAATTCCAGACTCAGGAGAATCCCGAGCGTGTTGCCAAGCTGAAGCAGATTCAGCCGATCGCCGCTGCGACGGATATGCCCCAGCGCACCCGTGCGATGTTGGACCTCATCGCTCTGGCGTTCTGGACCGATATGACGCGCGTCTCGACGCTGATGATGTCGCATACGGAAAGTCGAACGATCTACGATTTTATCGGGGTCAATGACGAGATGCACGCGCTCTCGCACTTTGTCCGCGCTCGAAACCGATCCGCGGGGCTCTCGGGGTACGACAAGATCAACATCTGGCACACTCAACAATTTGCCTATTTTCTCGACAAACTGAAATCGCTGCAGGATGGCGAACGAACTTTGTTCGACAACTCGATCGTCCTCTTCGGCTCCGACATCAAGCATGGTGATTACCACTCGATCTGTGATCTGCCGCTGATTCTTGCCGGCGGCGGGGGCGGGCAGATCAAACTGGGACGTTACGTGAAATATCTGAACACACCCAACGGCAATCTGCACTTGAAAATCATGGAGATGATGGGCGTCAAGCGTGAGCAATACGGCAACTCGACCGGTGTTCTCGGAGGGATTTCCGAGTTGGCCAACTTCGAGCCCAAGTATGTTGACGATGGGACATGGGACATTCTAAGTGACAAGGATGGAATAATCGAAGTCAAAGGATTACTCACGATTAGTGTCAAGGAGGAAGACCTGAATCTGTATATCCTGCGATTATCGAAAAACAAATTCATCGAGATCAGAACAAGTTTTGGCAATATTCACGATACCAAAATGGATGCCTGTGTCGGTTCATTGGTCCAGTTAGAAGGCCAGTATTCGGTCAAGGATGGCAATAAGATTATCAACAAAGTAACTCGCTGCAAGCGACTGTGATAACGGCAAATTCAGCGGAGTTCATCATCGGTTGATTTTTGCCGAGAGTTTCCTTGGAATGCTCAAATTGCTTATCGGCGAGCCGACAAAGATGCGCGAAGCCCTTCGCCCGAAATGGGCAAAGCTTGTGCGGAAGTCCTACTCATCATGAATCAGCAGCAGTGCACGTGATAATTTCGGTATCAAAGTCACCCACCCTAGATCCTGAACTCATGGATTCCACCAGCCGACGCTACCTGCTGCTTGTCCTAACGCTCACGGCGTTTTTTTGCGGCCAAACCCGTGCGGCGGATCGCCCGCCCAACATCGTCGTCATCCTAGCTGATGATTTGGGTTGCGGCGATATAAGTCTTTACGATGGCTGGATCAAGACGCCGCGCATCGACCAAATGGCCCGCGAGGGTCTCAAATTTACCGATTTTCACTCCAACAGTTCCGTGTGCAGTCCCACGCGCGCCGCATTCCTCACGGGCCGCTACCAACAGCGTGTGGGAATCATCGACGTGATCGCCGGCCATCTGGATACGCCCGGACTGGAAGCCACTAAACTGACGATTCCCCGGCTCCTGAAACAGAACGGGTACCAGACCGCAATTTTTGGCAAATGGCATCTGGGCGACGAACCGCGGCACAATCCGCTTCACCATGGCTTTGACGAGTTTGTCGGTTTCCTACCTGGTGGCAGCGACTACCACAAGCATGGCAATTGGCTGGATGGAACGACTGTCAAAGAGCAGAAAGGCTATTCCACTGAAATCATCACGGACCGAGCCGTTGACTTCATCAAGCGCAAGAAGACCAGCCCGTTCTTTCTCTACGTCACCCATCAGGCGGTTCACAATCCGTATCAGACCCGTGATGATACGCCGGACAAGCGTGAAAAGGGATGGAATCAAAACGCGGTGAACGATGTCAACCGGCCGCGCTACCAGAAGCTCGTCGAGGATTTGGACCAAAGTGTCGGCAGAATCCTCGACACTGTCAGCGAGTTGGGACTCGCGCAAGACACCCTGGTGTTCTTCTGGTCGGACAATGGCGACGTGCGGATGTGCCCAGACGAACTGCGGCCCTATCGCGGCGGCAAGTTTAGCCACTTCGAGGGGGGGCACCGGGTGCCGGCCGTGGCCTGGTGGCCGGGCAAGATCAAGGCTGGCGCGAAGTCGGATGCCTTGCTGGCCGGGTTCGATCTATTCCCGACCCTGACCGATCTCGCCGGCATCTCAAAGCACAACCCAGCCAACCTCGATGGCAGCAGCGCCAAGGATCAATTCCTCCAGCAGAAACCCATGCCAGCCCGTGACCTCTTCTTTGGCTACGAACCCAAGCTAGGCACCGCGCTGCGTCGTGGCCACTGGAAGATGATCATCAAGGGCGACGACCTTCAACTTTTCAACCTGAAGAATGATCTCAAGGAAACCACCAATGTCGCCGCTCAAAACCCCGAGATCACCGCCGCCATGCGACGCGCCATCGAAGAATTCAAACAGACGATGACCCCGGGCTCCTAATGCGACTTGGATGTGGCAATAGCGGTGCCAAACCGGAAACCTTCCTGGCAAACAAGCAACGATGAAAACGCTCTCACTGGTTCTCCATTTGTCGTTCATCATTTTGGCTTCGTCAGCGTCGGCGAAGCCGAACGTCCTCTTCATCATCTCCGATGATCTGACAGCCACCGCACTCGGCTGCTACGGCAACAAGGTTTGCCAGACACCGAACATCGACCGCCTGGCCTCACGCGGGATGCGTTTCACGCGGGCGTATTGCCAGGCCAGCTACTGCGGGCCGTCGAGGGCCTCATTCCTTTCCGGCTACTATCCCCATGCGACGGGTGTGCAAGGTTACATCAGCCCGCGTGCGGCGATTGGTGATCGTGCAACATGGCCGCAGCATTTCAAAAACGCGGGCTATTTCTCTGCTCGCGTGAGCAAAATCTTCCACATGGGAGTGCCCGGCGGCATAGAGAATGGTGGCGACGGGGCGGATGATCCGGCGTCATGGTCCGAACGCTTCAACAGCCAAGGTCCTGAGTGGCAGGCACCCGGCAGCGGCGAGACACTGGAAAACAACGCGGCTGGCAAAAAGCCCGTCATGGGCGGCAATACCTTCGTCATCGTCGCCGCTGCCGGTGACGAAATGGTACATTCCGATGGTAAAACATCCGCGAAGGCTGTCGAACTCATCACGAAGCACGTGCAAGAGCCGTTTTTCCTAGCTGTCGGTTTTGTGCGGCCGCATGTGCCGTTCGTCGCCCCGAAGAAGTATTTCGACCTCTATCCGTGGGAGCAGATGAGGCTGCCGGAGAAACGGCCCGGCGATTGGGACGACATCCCGAAGCCCGGGATCAATTACAAGACCAGCGTGAACATGCAAATGGATATCACACGGCAAAAGAAGGCTATCTCAGGCTATTATGCCGCAGTGAGCTTCATGGACGCGCAGGTGGGCAAGGTGCTCGACGCACTGGAAAAATCCGGGCAGGCCGGCAACACCATCATCATCTTCACCAGCGACCATGGCTACCACCTCGGCGAGCACGATTTCTGGGCCAAAGTAAGCCTGCATGACGAATCTGCCCGCGTGCCGCTCATCGTGAGCGTGCCCGGTAAAAAGCCCGGCGTAAGCGATTCCCTCGTCGAACTGCTCGACCTTTACCCCACCACCGCGAAGCTCTGCGGCCTCGACGTCCCCGCCCGCCTGCAAGGCAGGGACATCATCCCGATCCTTGATGATCCAAAAGCAACTGTGCGTGAAACTGCCTTCAGCGTCGCCGGCACGAGCAAGGGGCTCATGCTGCGCGATGACCGATGGCTCTTCATCCAATACGGTGAAGACGCCAAAGGCGGCATCGAACTCTACGACACGCAGAGCGATTCACAACAATTCACTAACCTCGCCGCCCTGCCGGAATACAATGCCACGGTAGAAAGCTGGAAGGCGAAAATCATCGCCAAACTTGCAGCCGTCCGCAGCAACGATCTCAGCAACTGAATATGAATAGGCTCCTCACACTCCTTCTGCCTCGTCAGTTCCTCCCTTAGCTACGGCGCAGCAAGAGCCCCGATCCGCGTCGTGCCAATCTTTCCGGAGTGGAAATCCTACACCTGGATGCGGTCTGCGATGCTCTGGGTGACAAGCGTCGTGAGTTTGTGATTTCGCGTCACCGGGGAGCCAATATCAATTTGCGGACTCAGTTTGAACGGATCTTGACTCGGACTGGCGTGAAACCGTGACCCAAACTTTTTCAGAATCTTCAGGCCACCCAACCATTGTTGGCCGCGATCATCAGATCTCGTGGGTCCCGTGGTTCGCATCGCAGCAGGGCCACGTTGCCCCAGAGCTTGATGCGTTGGCTACGGGCATAGTCCATCAGGAAGATGAAAGCTCGTGAGTTCTCCGACAAATTGCCGAGTGTGATCTAGTGGCGATTGCCGCCGAAGTCTGCAAAGCCCAGCGTCTTGTCGTCCACGACCTTGAGGAAGCCAGGCGATCCGCCCCAGTAGACGTGGCGCTTTCGCTTTGCTCGTGAGAGCGTGATCGATCGGCATAGCGCAGACGATGTGTCATTTGATGAGGCAGCATTCAAGCTCGTAGGGGAAGCTTACGAATCTTTTATAATGCCGACAATTTGTCATGCCGGGAGTTTGAGAAGAGTGACTTAAATAAAGATTTATTAAGAGTAATCAATAGTCCGCGCTTTAAAGTGCATGCTTACTTTAACTCTGCGTAAGCATCGAACAAAAGTTGATTATCCTCAATAGAATGACATTGATTCAGACTTTAGCAACCTAAATTCAGAATAGGCAACAGTTAGTAAAATTGCAGAAATTCGCAGGTTCCGCGCTTCGAGCCGATGCAGCGAGCCTGATTTACTGTAATTGATTTTCGACTATTACCCCAACGTGAATCAATTGTTCCTCGACGTTGACGCGCGCCGAAACAGAATCACTTCCCCAATCAATGACAAACTTATGTCGAAATTTTCACCATCCTTCGTAAGCTCTTTCGTGTGTTTGTTGCTTTCTATTCCTGCTTGCAGCCATAGCGAGGGGGGGCATCATGAAGAACATCATAAGGTCGTGGTGACCAGCCCTCTAGTCAAAGACGTCGTGACCACGCAGCAATATGTTTGTCAGATCCACTCCAGCCGGCATATTGAAATTCGGGCACTTGAGAACGGTTATCTCGAAGAGATCCCGATCAAAGAAGGTCAGTCCGTCAAGAAGGGCGATGTCCTGTTTCGCATCTTGCCCACGCTCTATCAAGCCAAGCTCGCGGCCGAAGAAGCCGAGGCCCAGCTCGCTCAAATCAAATACGACAACACCTCGCGCCTCTACGAAAAGAAGGTCGTCGCGCAACCCGAGGTTGCGCTCGCCGACGCGGAACTGGCCAAGGCCAACGCCAAAGTCTCGCTGGCCAAAGCTGAACTGAACTTCGCCACGATCACCGCGCCGTTTGATGGCATTATTGATATGCAACGGCTCCAGCAAGGAAGCCTGATCGCCGAAGGGGATAAGCTCACGACATTGTCCGACAACAGCACAATGTGGGTTTATTTCAATGTGCCCGAAGCACGATATTTGGAATACAAGGAAAACCCCCATCGCGACGATTTGGTCATCGAGCTAATGCTGGCGAATGGCAAGAAGTTTCCGTTCCCGGGGAAAATCGGCGCGATCGAGGCTGACTTTAACAACGAAACGGGCAACATCGCGTTTCGCGCGGACTTTCCCAACCCCGAACATCTTTTGCGGCACGGTCAAACGGGCACAATTCTGCTCAGCAGTGTCGTCAAAGATGCAGTGGTGATCCCGCAGCGGGCGACATATGAAATCCTCGCCAAGAAATACGTTTATGTCGTGGATGACAAATCTCACATCACCGAAAACAAAAAGAGCAGCAAAAAAACTGGGGACGGCGATGATCATGACGACGACGATGATCACGATGACGATCATGACAAAGCTGGCGGCCATCACGACAAGCATGGGGACGTCGCGCAGCATGGAAGCCATGCCAACGCGCAGCATGGTTATGCTCATCAGCGCGAGATCGTGATCCTCAACGAACTCGAAGATATCTATCTGCTCAAATCGGGCCTGAAGCCGGGTGAAAAAATTGTGCTTGAAGGCGTGCGGCAAGTTCGCGATGGCGAACAGGTGGAGTATGAATTTCTCGAGCCGGAAAAGTCGCTCACAAATTTGAAGCATCACGCGGAGTAAGGCTGTTATTCCGGATTCTTGGGCACTAATTCCAGGACGAATTGACACGGGACTATGTTTGCAAAAATTCTGCGCCGTCCGGCTTTGGCCATCGTCATTTCGTTGCTGATCCTCTTTCTCGGGGGCTTGGCAATTCGCAAGTTGCCAACGTCCCAATTCCCCACCGTTGCGCCGCCCAGCGTGATCGTCACGGTTTCTTTTCCCGGGGCAAGTGCCAACGTCTTGGTCGATTCGGTGCTGGTGATCTTGGAACGGCAAATCAATGGCGTTCAAGACATGCGCTATATGACATCCTCTGCGACAAGTGCTGGAGAAGCCGCGATCCAGATTGTCTTCGAGCCAGGAACGGATCCCAATGTTGCGGTGATGAATGTCGGAAATCGCGTCAACGCGGTCAAGAACAACTTGCCGGAAATTGTCCAACGCGAGGGCATCATTGTCCTACAGAACATGTCCAGCATGTTGATGTACGTCAACGTCTATAGCAAAGACAAGAACGTTGACCAAAACTTCCTGTTTAATTACGCAACCTCCAAGATTCTCCCCGAAATCAAACGGATCCCCGGCGTTGGCACCGCCAACATTCTTGGCAACCGCGCTTATGCCATGCGCATCGAATTGGATCTCGAGCGTTTGCAGGCTTACAACCTCTCGGCCGAAGATGTCATGAAGGCCGTGGCCGAGCAAAGCATGATCGGTTCGCCCGGCCGGCTCGGTCAAGCAACCGGAAAAACATCGCAGACCATCGAGTATGTGCTCACCTGGGTCGGCCGCTACGACAAACCCGAGCAATATCAAAACATTATCTTGCGGGCAAATCCCAAAGGGGAAAACATTCGCATCAGCGATGTCGCCACGGTGGAACTCGGTTCTTCATTTTATGATCTGTATTCCGACATCGACGGTGATCCTTCGGCGGCGATTGTGCTCAAACAAACGCCGGGTTCCAACGCGACCGAAGTCATTGAAAAAGTCAAAGAACTGCTGGCGGAAATCAAGGAAAAAGACTTTCCGCCCCTGATGGACTACCAAGTCAGTTACGACGTCTCGAACTTCTTGGAAGCATCGATCGAGCAAGTGTTGCACACGCTGCTCGAAGCGTTTGTTCTCGTTTCGTTGGTTGTGTTTCTATTCTTGGGGGATTTTCGCTCGACCCTGATCCCAACGCTAGCTGTGCCCGTGTCGTTGATCGGCACGTTTTTTTTCATGCTGATTTTCGGCATGTCGATCAATTTGATCACGCTGTTTGCGCTTGTCTTGGCAATCGGCGTCGTCGTCGATGATGCGATCGTGGTCGTCGAGGCGGTCCACGAAAAAATGCACACGCTGCATATCAAACCCTACGAAGCCACGAAGCTCGTCATGGGTGAAATCAGCGGCGCGATCATCGCGATCACGCTCGTGATGACCTCGGTGTTTATCCCGGTCACCTTCATGTCTGGACCGGTCGGCGTGTTCTACCGGCAATTCGGGCTCACGATGGCGATGTCGATCGTGCTCTCGGGCGTGGTCGCGTTGACGCTGACGCCGGTGTTGTGCGCGATGCTCCTCAAGCCGCACGATCCGAACAAGCACAAGAGCCTCAACCCGCTGACGATCTTTCTGCGCTATGTCGATCGGGGAATCGTCAAAATCACGAACGGTTATGTGTCGTTCGTGGGCGGCATTGTGACCAAGCGGTTGCTCACGATGCTGGTCATCACCGGCTTTGGTGTGGGCATCTTTGTGGTCAATACGATTTTGCCTTCGGGCTTTATTCCGCTCGAGGACCAAGGGATTATCTACGGGATCATTCAAACGAAGCCGGGTTCGACCTTGGAATACACCAATTCCAAATCGCATGAGCTGGCGGACCTGTGTAAAAAAGACGAAGAGCTCAAGAAATACATCACTTCGGTCTCGTCGCTCGCCGGATACGAAGTTTTGACCGAAGGCCGCGGCTCCAATGCCGGGACATGCATCATCAATCTCAAACCGTGGGGCAAGCGCAAACTGACTTCGAAACAGATCATTGAGCTGCTCGAGAAAAAAGGCCGCAATATCTCCGACATTAAACTCGAGTTCTTTGAACCGCCGGCGGTGCCGGGCTTTGGAGCTGCGGGCGGGTTCTCGCTCAATTTGCTCGACAAAACCGACAGCGGCAACTACGAAAGGCTCGGCGAGGAAACCGAGAAATTCATGGCGGCCCTCGCCAAACGTAAAGAGCTGAAAGGGTTGTTCACGTTTTTCGCCGCAAACTATCCGCAGTATGAACTCAAAGTCAACAATGAAGTGGCGATGCAAAAAGGAGTGCCGATCAAAAAATTGATGGACAATCTGTCGATTGTCGTCGGCAGCACCTGGGAGCAAGGCTTTGTGCGCTTTGGGCAGTTCTACAAGGTTTATGTGCAAGCGCAACCGCAATTCCGCCGCTATCCCACCGATTTGGAAAAAATGTTTGTCAAAAACGAAAACGGGGAAATGGTCCCCTACTCCGCGTTTCTGAAACTCGATAAGAAACAAGGGCTGAACGAAATCAATCGCTACAACCTGTACACGACCGCAGCCATCCAAGGTGCCCCAGCGCCGGGTTACAGCAGCGGCGAAGCCATTGCCGCCATCAAAGAGGTCGCCGCCAAAACCTTGCCCCCCGGCTTTGATATCGACTGGCAAGGATTATCGTTCGATGAAGCCAAGAAAGGCAACGACGCGACCTATATCTTTTTGATCGTGCTCTTGTTTGTGTACCTGGTCCTCGTCGGGCAGTACGAAAGCTTTCTCCTGCCGCTGGCGGTGATTATTTCCCTGCCCGTGGGGCTCTTTGGTTCGTTTGTTTTTCTCAAGGCGATGGGCCTCTCCAATGACGTATACGCCCAGATCGGGTTGGTCATGCTCGTGGGTTTGTTGGGCAAGAACGCGATCTTGATCATCGAATTTGCCGTGCAGCGCCGCCAAGAAGGGCTCTCAATCGTCGATGCGGCGCTCGAAGGGGGAAAACTACGGTTCCGGCCGATTCTGATGACGTCGTTTGCGTTTATCGCCGGATTGATTCCGCTCGTCCGCGCCACGGGTCCCGGGGCAATTGGAAATCGGACAATCGGCACCACGGCGGTTGGCGGGATGTTGATTGGCACGGTGATCGGCGTGCTGGTGATCCCCGGCTTGTACTACATTTTTGCCAAACTTTCGGACGGCAAAAAATTACTGCGTGACGAAACTGATGAACCTCTCAGCGAGATCATCGAAAGCAGCCACAAAGAAAATCCCAGCCATTAAAGACTCTATCCTCCCCTCATGGGCTGTTGCCAAC
>NZ_JBGSQY010000034.1:0-1986 GCF_041737835.1 Bythopirellula sp.
GCGTCTTCAGCTCGAATGGTGCGCGAGCGAATCCGTCGATTGAGTTCTTTGCGTTCCGGAGGACTTATCACAATTCGTTTAACTTTCACTCACACAGATTAACGCGAACTGTATCCGAAATCAAGGTTACATTGCACTAGCCTGAAAGCTGATTTCTTCGCTCGCATGAAATTCAGCCTTTTGCTCACTTGACGGGCTAATCGTCGGCGCAGTCCCGCTGTCCGCATGGAGACTTAAAGACCATCCGAACAATCCTACTGCCAACAAAAACGAGCGATGATGTGTATTCATAAAAAAGCTTTTCTACGGCATATGTTTGGATTGCTGCATTGCAGCAGTCCGATGCAAGAGCCGAATATCGTTCGCAAACGAGGCAGCGGGCAACAAGTCACCAGCGGAGATATCATTAACCCTCGCGATTTCGCCTTGCTTGTTGTAAGTAACTTTTACTTTTTGGCCCGCTGAGGTTTCAGTTAGGAACCATATCGGAAGATTGTTCTTGTACGCTGCTATCTGCTTGCCGGAGTCATCATAGGCAAAGTTTAAAACAGTTCCGTCATTCCAATCAATTCGCGCCACACGGCTTGAGTTTGGTTCGTAAGAGTATTTCTCAACACGCGAGATGAGGTTGGCCTCTTCCAACAAGCCGTAGCGATATTTTTTTATAGCAACTATCACGGGTGTCCGGTTAAGTGACCAAAGATGTCGCAGAAGTTGCATGATATGAAGGTCTTGCAAAGGAAAAGGGATGTGACGCATTTGAAATCGCCCCAGGATTTCGGCCATGAATTCCGGCCGATTTGTCTTGTCGCAACTCCTCGATCTTGTCCACCGCGAGACCCTCGACCGTTTGGTGGAACGCTACAACGCAGATTCGCGAGTGCGGCATTTTGGCTGCCGCCAGCAGCTTATTGCCATGGCCTTTGCTCAGCTCACTTGGCGGGAGGGATTGCGCGACATCGTCGACTGCCTGAATGCGCGGCCTTCCACCAGATACCACTTGGGGTTCCGGGAACCCTTGGCCAAGTCGACTTTGGCAGATGCCAACGAGCAGCGCGACTGGCGGCTTTGGGAGGACTTGGCAAAATCTCTCATGCGCAAAGCGCGTCCGCTTTATGCCGGGGAGGACTTGGGTTTGGAAATGGAAAACTCCGTCTATGCCCTCGACTCGACGACGGTGGACCTCTCCTTGACCCTGTTCCCGTGGGCCGACTTTCGAAGCACCAAGGCCGGGATCAAACTTCACACCCAGATCGATCTGCGTGGTCCGATTCCAACCTGCATTTTTATCACAGGAGCCCGGCAGCACGATGTTCTCTGGCTCGACGAGCTTATCTTCGAAGCTGGTGCCTTCTATGTCATGGACCGGGGCTATATGGATTTCGTTCGGCTCAACCGGGTTGCCAGTTCTGGAGCCTTTTTCGTGACACGGGCAAAAGACAATTTGCAGTTTGCCAGACAAGTCTCCCAACCCGTGGACTACCTTTCTGGCGTTCGCAGCGATCAGATCGGCAGACCCAAGTTGGCAAAGGCCCGGTCGGACTTCCCTGCACTGCTGCGCAAGGTCCGATACTTCGACAAGGAAACCCAGCGCGACTTGGTCTTTCTCACCAACAACCTCAACATCCCGGCACTGACTGTGGCCAATGTTTATCGATTGCGCTGGCGCATTGAATTGTTTTTCCGCTGGATCAAGGGTCACCTTCGAATCAAACACTACTATGGGACAAGCCCGAATGCCGTGAAGACTCAAATTTGGATTGCTGTGTGCGTTTACTTGATGGTGGCCATTATCCACAAGCAACTGAACCTGCCTGGAACCTTGCACAGAACTTTGCAGATGTTGAGTGTTCATCCGTTTGAGAAAGTGCCTCTAAATGAACTGCTTACAGAAAACGACTTCATACATTTGCAACAATTAGATTCTAACCAGCTGATGCTGTGGGATTTATAACCGGACACTCGTGTGCATTTCTATAAAAATAT
>NZ_JBGSQY010000011.1:0-3350 GCF_041737835.1 Bythopirellula sp.
CGGGACCCGGGGGGATGGTTGCATAAATTGCCAGAAAAGAAGGTCGTCCGTGCCAATACCCGGCAAATTGTAACCACACGAACGGACAAGAAAAGCCCGCGGAATACGGAATGTCGAGAGTAGTTCAGGGACGACTAGTTAACTCTTTTCGGCTTGATCGGGGGGATTGTTCTGATGCGGCACTCGCGGCTTGGATTTACGCTTGTTGAACTTTTGGTCGTCATCGCGATCATCGGGATTCTCGTCTCGATGATCATGCCCGCAGTTCAATCCGCGCGCGAATCGGGCCGGCGGACTTCGTGCATGAACAATCTACGCAACATCGGAGCGGGCTGTCTGCAACATCATACTGCCAACCGCCACTTTCCCACCGGCGGCTGGGGGTATGCTTGGGGGGGTGATCCGGATCGCGGCTTTAGCACACGTCAACCTGGCGGTTGGGGTTACAATATTCTTCCCTATATCGAAGAAACACCGTTGCACGATCGTGGCCGAGGCACTGATCCCAACAGCTTCACCCCCGAAAAAAAAGCGGCCAGCAAACTCCGCGCTGCCACCGTCATTCCGCTTTATCTTTGCCCTACACGCGGTCGTTCTGGCTTGAAGAATGGAGCTTGGCACGGGCATAGAAATCTCGATTTCACAGGGCTCACCGAAATAGCGAAACTTGATTATGCAATGAATGGCGGCAGTGTGAATGTCGGCTGGCCGGCGGGTCCAGCCGTGGGCGCGATGGCTTGGAAGGAAACTGAATTCGAGAGCAAGGCTGGCTATCCCACGGCTCCCTACAATGCCGATGGCGTCTCGCATATTCGCAGCATGGTGAGCGAAGCACACATCAAGGATGGCACCTCGAAAACATATCTAGTAGGCGAAAAGTATTTGAACTTTAGCACCCAAGGAAATGGAACCCAATCCGGCGACGACAATCAAACTTGGGAAGTCGGGTTCGATTGGGATACATACAGGTTTACGGCGAGCTTGCCCGATTTTGACAAAAATCCCGATGCAACCAGTTCAAACATTATGTTCGGCAGCTCGCATATCAGCGGATTCAATATGGTCTTTTGCGACGGCTCAACACGGCATATCCCATATGATGTTGAACTGGTCATCCATAAAGCTCTCGGCGGCCGCAAGGACGGCGGACCGACAGGACAGATTCCTGGGGATTGATTTCAAAAGAAATGCTCATCGAAATTCCTGCGGGAAAGAAAATTATTGCGGTTCTTCCGCTTCTTGCGCCGGCCGATTTCTCCATCGATGGTGGCTTTTCCAAAGCCTCGCTGCGCTGTTCCAAAACTTCAAATTTAGGCCTTTGCAAAGCTCTATCCTGGCAACTTTTTTCAGGTCTCCGGTTCTCTGAAAAACGCGCCGCAAGCGCGTGATTTTTTTCTCTGTTGCGCCCAGCGCAACACTCAAAGACCTGGAAAAACTGGGCAAAAACCGGGGAAAAGGCTCGAAACACGGGCGAAAAAGCGCGGAAAAAACACGAATAAATCGAGAAAAATCGCAAAAAAAATCAAAAAAGAACGAAAAAAACGCGCGCCTATGCGCGCCCATTCGGACCCGCTTGGGAACCTCAAATCTGCATCAACTCGCGGGGAAACCACGTTTTCGGTCTCGACCCGCGGGCCAATTTTGCGCGCCAACGCGCGCATTTGCTGTTGCCTCTAGAGGCAACAAACGCTGGGGTTTTTTGCTCGTCGGCGGCTCACCTGTAGGTCCCGCTGTCCCCAGCGGGACCTGGGGCGGGGAACACGCGCCGAATCCGGCTTGCTCCTCGCGCGGCGTCAACCGCCGCCCCAGGTCCCGGTCGGAGACCGGGACCAACAGGTAGCCAAGGTCGTCAGACCTTGGCCAATCTCTATCGTGCCGCCAAAGTCCAAGGTCTCACAACCTTGGCTACAACGGGTGGCCCGCGCGCAGGACTGCCCTGCGCGCACCGCGTGAAATGATCTTATGTATACTATATCAGGAGCGATTTGTCAAGCTCAATTTTTTGGTGCCATTGCTACTGGTTCTTTGTCACACCTTGTTGATGGGGTCTTGCAGAGGGTGCCATGCTCACGCCTAGAGGCAGCACTGAACGGCAAAGCGGCCGGGGGCGTGAGCATGTTTCCGGGTGGAAACCCTGGAACATGCCACGCTCGACGATTGTCCCAATTCCAAGCTTTCCAGTGTTGCGTGGGCATGGCACCCTAACCTTAATTATTTCCTCACATTCTAAATGCCAGATATTCCCTAAAAGATTGTGAATTTCTCTTTGAAATAGCATCGACATTGGCTAATATAATCTGCGGGTGGGGAACCCTTTCATTCAATCATTTGAATTATGTTCCGTTCCACTCGCCCCGCATTCACGCTCGTTGAATTGCTCGTCGTCATTGCCATCATTGCCACTCTTGTTGCCATTCTTCTGCCGGCTGTCCAACAGGCACGTGAAGCGGCTCGACGCTCGTCATGCAAAAATAATCTCAAGCAATTGGGACTGGCGATGCACAATTACCATGATGTCTACAATGCATTACCCATCGGGCACGGCGGGCCTGCCTGGTCGGCAGGAAGCGCAACTGTCGCTTCTGGAAGAATGAGTGCCTTCGTTGGTATCCTCCCCTTTCTCGAACAAGGCGGCGCCTACGATACGATCTACGGAAACAGGGCTGCTGTCTGGAATCCTGACCCTGCGATGGGTTATTACAATTCACAGCCGGCGTTTATATGCCCCTCTGATGTCACACTTGCCGCAGGTGCAGATCCACAAGGCGATCAAACACCATCGAACTACCTTTATAGTTACGGTGATTCTTATCAACGATTGGGAGGTCTGTCTGGAGTCGTCGTTTCGGACAAATCTGAGCTTCGAGGACTTTTTGGGCAAAACATGTCTCTGAGCTTCAGTGACGTTCTTGATGGTCTCAGTAATACGGCCATGATTTCTGAAACCGTCTTAGCCCCTGGCAATGGCCAGAATACTGATCGTAGTTTCGGTGCGGTCGTTAACTCAGGAGGAATGGCGGGCGCGACTCATACGCCAACGTCTCGTTGTCGAAGTCGATTCCTGGGGAGTGGAGTTCCAGGAGCTACCCAAACGCTGCTCACACGTGATCGTTCGGTAGGCTTTCGATACGCTGATGGACGCTCAGGTTATACGGGATTCAACACATGTCTTCCACCGAACTCAGGACGATGCGCCCAATCGACAGCAGGTGGAACGACAGATGGAGCGTTAACAGTTTCCAGCCGCCATAAAGGTGGTGCTCAAGTTTGCTTCGCAGACGGCTCCGTCCACTTCATTAGTGAAAACATTGACTCAGGTGACGGAACGAAGGTTAATGTTTTCTCTGGAG